>NZ_JALPKQ010000089.1:0-9142 GCF_051383655.1 Geodermatophilus sp. CPCC 205761 | reverse complement strand
GTGCTGGCCGCCCGGGCGCTGGCGACCGCGCCGCTGCCGCTCCTGGCCCGCCTGCCGGCCGGCACCGGCGCCGCCTGGCGCGCGGGCGATCCGGCGGCCACGGCGGCGCTGGCCGCCGTCGAACTGGACCGCCTCGGGGTGCCGGTTTCGCGTTGAGGCCGCCGGGCCGGCTGCCGATGGCATCCCCGACAGGGGGAGGCGCGATGACCAGACGGGCGGCCGGACGCGGCACCGACCGGACGACCCGGCGGGCGCGACGCCGCCGGGTCCGCCGCGGTCGCGGCGCCGGCACGGCCGCGGCCGTGGCGGCGGTCGGCCTGATCGCCCTCAGCGGCCCGGCCACCGAGGTGGCCGCGGACGTCGCCGCCGCCCGGACCACGGTGCGCACCGCCACCCCGGCACCGGCCGCGGTGGCCGCCGCCCCGACGGTGTCCACCCCGGTCGTGCCGGTGCCCGTGCCCCAGGACCCGGTGGCGACGGTGGACATCCCCCGCCCCGGCCCGATCGACCTCGAGGTGCGGCCCCCGTTCGTCCCGGTCGGGGTCGCGCCCGAGCTGGAGCCGCTGCCGGAGACCTGCGGCGGCTACGGCAACCCGCGCCGGATCGTCCCCGGCGTGGTGCCGGGGCCGGGGTCGGCGACGGTGAGCTGGCAGGCCGACGCGCGCTCCGACGTCCTCGGCTACCGGGTGACGGCGGTCGTGCAGCGGCTGGTGACCGGCGCGCAGCCCGAGCCGCCGGTGCAGGTCGCCGCCCAGCCCGAGGGCTGCGTGCCGGTCGGTGTGACCTTCGCCGGCCTGACCCCGGGCGTGCCCTACGTCTTCTGGCTGGAGGAGGAGATCCAGGACTCCTGGTCGGTGCGCCGGGTGCACGTCGGCACCTCGTCCCCGGTGGCCATCGGCTGAGGAAGGCCGCTCCGCAGGGCCGCCCGCCTACTCCGCGTCGGCGGGGCGCAGCTCGGGCCTGGTGGCCCGCGCCTGGGCGGCGGCGAGCACGCCGATGACCGCCGAGGCGTTGCGGATGCCGCCGGTGAAGACCCGCGCGACGGCGTCGGCCAGCGGCACCCGCTCCACGGTCATGTCGAGCTCCTCGTGCTCCACGACGAAGCCCTCGGGCCGATCGGCGTCGGCCAGCCCCTCGGCGAGGTAGATCAGCACCTCCTCGTTGCAGAACCCGGGGGTGCTGAAGCTGGTGACCAGCAGCGACCACCGCTCCGCGGAGAGACCGGCCTCCTCGGCCAGCTCCCGCTGGGCGGTCGCCAGCGGCGCCTCGCCGTGGGAGTCGCGCAGGCCGGCGGGCAGCTCCCACAGGTAGCCGCCGACCGGGTGCCGGTACTGCCGGACCAGGACGACGCGGTCCTCGTCGTCGACCGCGGCGATGCACACGGCGCCGATGTGCCGCACGACCTCGCGGTCGCTCTTCCCCCCGCCGGGCATGGCGACGGTGTCCTTGACCAGGGTGATGATCCGGCCCTCGTGGATCGTCTCGGTTCCGAGGACCTCGTACTCCCCGGGCCGCGCCGGCTCCACCATCAGCTCCCCACCTCCTGGGACGAGGCGGCCCGCGAGATCATCAGATCCCCACCTTCTCGGCCTCGTCCACCGGCACCGGCAGCCGTGCGGACTCCGAGAAGTCGACGGCGGCCTGGACGAACGCGGCGAACAGCGGGTGCGGGCGGGTCGGCCGGCTCTTGAGCTCCGGGTGCGCCTGGGTGCCCACGAAGAACGGGTGGGTCTCCCGCGGCAGCTCGGCGAACTCGACCAGCAGCCCGTCCGGCGAGGTGCCGGAGAAGACCAGGCCGGCCTCGCTGAGCTGGTCGCGGTAGGCGTTGGCGACCTCGTAGCGGTGCCGGTGCCGCTCGGTGATCTCGGTGGAGCCGTAGGCCTGCGCGACGACCGAGCCCTTCTGCAGGCTGGCCGGGTAGCTGCCCAGCCGCATCGTGCCGCCCATGTCGCGCTGCCCGGCGACGACGTCGATCTGGCTGGCCATCGTGGCGATGACCGCGTCCGGGGTGTCCGGGTCGAACTCGGCGGAGTTGGCCTTCTCCAGGCCGGCCAGGTTCCGCGCGGCCTCGATCACCATGCACTGCAGCCCCAGGCACAGGCCCAGCAGCGGCACGCCGTTGACGCGGGCGTACCGGATCGCACCGAGCTTGCCCTCGATGCCGCGGACGCCGAACCCGCCGGGGATGCAGATGCCGTCCGCGCCGGCCAGCGCGTGCGCCGCCCCCTCCGGTGTGTCGCAGTCGTCGGAGGGCACCCAGCGGATCTCCACCCGGCTGCGGTGGGCGAACCCGCCGGCCCGCAGTGCCTCGGTGACCGACAGGTAGGCGTCGGGCAGGTCGATGTACTTGCCGACCAGCGCGATCGTCACCGTCCGCTTGGGCGCGTGCACGCGGTCGAGCAGGTCGCCCCACACGGTCCAGTCGACGTCGCGGAAGGGCAGTCCGAGCCGGCGGACGACGTAGGCGTCCAGGCCCTCGCGGTGGAGCACCTTCGGGATGTCGTAGATCGACGGCGCGTCCGGGCAGGAGATGACGCCCTCGGCGTCGACGTCGCACATCAGGCTGATCTTGCGCTTGAGCCCGGTGCCGATCTCCCGGTCCGAACGGCAGACCAGCGCGTCGGGCTGGATGCCGATGCTCCGCAGCGCGGCGACCGAGTGCTGGGTCGGCTTGGTCTTCAGCTCGCCCGACGGCGCGATGTAGGGCACCAGCGAGATGTGCAGGAAGAAGCAGTTGTCCCGGCCGATCTCGTGCCGCACCTGGCGGGCGGCCTCGAGGAAGGGCAGCGACTCGATGTCGCCGACGGTGCCGCCGATCTCGGTGATGACGACGTCGACCCGCTCGCTCGAGTCGGCCCCCGCCATGATGCGGGCCTTGATCTCGTTGGTGATGTGCGGGATGACCTGCACGGTGTCGCCGAGGTACTCGCCGCGCCGCTCCTTGGCGATCACGTCGGAGTAGACCTGGCCGGTGGTGACGTTGGCCCGCCCGGTCAGGTCGGTGTCGAGGAACCGCTCGTAGTGCCCGATGTCCAGGTCGGTCTCGGCACCGTCCTCGGTGACGAAGACCTCGCCGTGCTGGAACGGGTTCATCGTCCCGGGGTCGACGTTGAGATAGGGGTCCAGCTTCTGCATGGTCACCCGCAGACCCCGGCTGGAGAGCAGTGCCCCGAGGGAGCTGGCCGTCAGGCCCTTGCCGAGAGAGGAGACAACCCCGCCGGTGACGAAGACGAACTTCGTGGGCTGCGAGTTGTGGAGGAGACCCCCCGGCCCGTAGTCATGGTTGCGCGTTCCAGGACGATCCACGGGAGACGACCGTAACACGGTCGGCCGCTCCGCCCGGCCCCGTGCCGGGCGTGCCGTCGGCCACGTCGAGCCCCTCGGCCGGGTCGCGGCGCGGCGCGGCGGCCAGCCACACCAGCAGCGGCACGAGCAGCGCCGCCGCGGTCGCCGGGAGGGCGACGCCGGAGTCGTTGGCCAGCGCGCCGACGGCCAGGCTCAGCGCGCCGGCCAGCAGGCCCGCGCGCAGGACGGCGCGGTCGCCGGGGGCCAGCAGGTCGCCCCGGCCGCGCAGCAGGCCGGGCCCGCGCAGCGGCCCGGGCAGCCGGCCCCCGGGCCGGACCAGCCAGACCGCGGCGACCAGCGCGACCGGCAGCAGCCAGGCCAGCGGGCTGCCGAGCAGGATGTCGACGTTGGCCGAGGCCTTGCGGCTGACCACGGTCCACGCCTCACCGGTGAGCACCTGGTCGACGAACCGGCCCAGGTGGCTGCGGTCGGCCGCCGGGCGCTGCCAGTCGAGGACGGCCAGCGTGCCGACGGCGACGACGGCCAGCGCCAGCACCGCGGCCATCCGGGTCACCGTCACCCGGGTACGGGTGAGCAGCATCGCCAGCAGCACGAACCCGGGGAGCGCGGCCAGCACGCCGCCGAAGTCGCGGCCCAGGGCCGGCGTGCCCACGACGAGGACGGTGAGGGCGCCGGCGACGAGCACGGTGGCGGCGGTGGCCGAGCGGGTGCGGGACGCCGGGGCGCGCCGCCCGGCCGCCGTCGCCGCCGCCGCGGTGACCAGCAGGACGCTGACCGACAGCAGGCCGAAGGAGAGGTTGCCGTAGCCGGTGAACCGCCCGGCGACGATCGCGTCGTACCCGAGCAGGCCGTTGAGCTCCAGCTGCGAGCCGCTGAGCACGTCGCCGACGAGCGTCCCGAGGGTGATGACGAGGACGGCGGTGGGCGGGCCCAGCCGGTGCGTGCGCCAGGGGCCGAGCGCGGCCACGGCCGCCACCGCCCCCGCGGCGGCCAGCACCGCGCCGGCCAGGGTCAGCCGGGGCGCGCCGGCCCGCTCCCAGGGCAGCAGCCCGGCCAGGTAGGTGGCGACGGGCAGCGCCGCGGCCCCCAGGGCCACCGGCCGCAGCACGCCGCGCAGCCGCTCCCCGGCCGGCCGCGGGGCGCTGTCCCGGCGCCGTCCGCCGGCCACCATCAGCCCGACGCCGACGACCGCCGCCGCGACCAGCACCAGCCCCCAGAAGAACGTGCTGGTGCTCCGGTAGTGCACGCTCGCGCCGGTGTTGGCCCGGTCCAGGACCTCGACCGCCTCGGCCAGTGCCGGCCGGTCGCCGGCCACCCGCAGTGCCTGCCCGTTCATCGACGCCGGCCGCTCGAGGCCCAGGGCGGCCAGCGCCGTCGGGGCGACGTCGATGAGCTGGCTGTACGGCGCCCGGCCGGTGCTCGCCGACGTCAGCCAGCCGGCGTCGGCGAAGCCCGGCCCGGAGGCGATGCCGACGTGCAGCTGCGGGCGACCGTCGCCCACCTCGGAGACGCCCTGCAGGAGCAGCAGCGTCTCCCCCGGCGCGGCGTCGACCGCGGCGACCAGCCGGCCGACGGCGTCGTCGATGGCGGCCAGCGCGGTGGCCCGCGGCTGCGGCTCCGTGCCGGTCTCGCTGCCCTCCAGGGCCGGCTCGCCGGCGTCCAGCAGCGCGTCGAGGGACACCAGGGTCAGCGGGCAGCCGGCGAGCAGCTCCTCCACCAGGCCGGGGTCGGTGGGCAGCCGCTCGTGCGAGCCGAGCGCGACGCCGTCGGCCGCGACGGCCAGGGCCGGGGCGCGGCCCACGACCGTGGCGCAGCCGACCGCGCGGCCGAGCGCGGCGGGTTCGGCGCCGAAGCGGGCCGTGCCGGGGTCGGCCGCCACCGCCGCGACCGCCGACCGGGGATCGGCGAGCCCCGCGGTGGCCAGCCGCTCCTGCAGGCCGCAGTGCGACAGCGAGGGGGTGGCCGGCGGGACCGCCGGCGCCTGGTCCTCGGGGACCGCGTCGTCCGCGGGGGTGCCGTCGGTCCCGTCGTCCCCGGTGCCCGGCGCCTCCCCGGGCAGCGGCACGGTGGGCAGCGGCACGGGTGGGACCGACTCGTCCGGTGCCGGGAAGCGGGCCCGGTTGCCGGCGCCGAGCGTCGCCCAGCCGTCGAGCAGGCAGCTGGTGGACCGGGCGGCCCGCACCGACACCGCGCCGATCGGCGAGCGTTCGGCCAGCGCCCACAGGCTCGGCGTCGCCTCCGGGTCCAGGTCGCTCCACACCAGGCCGGGGACGCCGACGACGACGACCCGGTCGGCGGTCGAGTCCCCGGCCGGCGCGGCGCCCGCAGTCCCCCCGCCGACGACGAGCACGGCGAGGAGGGCGAGCAGCAGGGCCCCGGCCCGGGTCAGCACGGTCACGGGACGCCGGCCCCCGGCGGTCCCAGCACTTCCCGGTAGACGGCGACGAGCCGGCGGGCCGTGGCGGCCTCGTCGGGCCACTCCGCCGCCCGGCGGGTCCCGGCCTCGGCCAGCCGGCGCGCCCGTCCTGGGTCGGCGAGCAGGGCGGTGACGGCCTCGGCCAGCGCCGCGGCGTCGCCCACGGGCACCAGCTCGGCGCCGTCCCCGAGCAGCTCGGGCAGGCCCCCGGTGCGGGTGGCGACCAGCGGCGTGCCCGAGCGCAGCGCCTCCTGGGCGGTCAGCGAGCGGGCCTCCCAGCGGGAGGGCAGCACGCACAGGTCGGCGGCGGCGAGCAGGTCGGCGACCTCGCTGCGCCGCCCGAGCAGGCGGACCGGGAGCTGCTCGTCGGCGATGCGGCGGGCGAGCTCGTCGTGCAGCGGTCCGTCCCCGGCGACGGCGACCAGCGGCGGCACGGGCAGCCGCGGGTCGCCGGTCCAGCGGCGGGCCGCGTCGAGCAGGACGTCGTAGCCCTTCTGCGGGTGCAGCCGGCCCACCGCGACCACCAGCGGCCGGCCCTCGGCCACGCCCAGCTCCGCGCGCACGTCGGCGGCGGTCCGACCGGGCGGCGGCAGCGGCGGGGCGGAGACCGGCGCGACCCGGACGTCGCGGGCGCCCTGCCGCCAGGCGTTCTCGGCGAGGTCGCCGGAGGCGGCGAGCACCACGTCGGCGCCGCGGATGGTGGCCCGCTCGGCCAGCCGGAGCACCCGGCGCAGCGCGCCGCCGCCCTCGGGCAGGGCGTTGTGCAGGGTGAGCACCAGGGGCCGGGACCGCGCCCGGCCGAGCCGCCGGGCGGCGGCGGCGACCAGCCCGGCGCGCAGCCCGTGCGCGTGCACCAGGTCGGACCCGGCGGTCGCGCGGCGCAGCGCGGCGACGGCCCGGGCGTCGGCGGCCGGCGCCATGCCGGCGGAGATCTCGACGGGGTCGAACGCCGCTCCGGTCGCGGTGAAGGTGAACAGGTCCTCGGTCGCCGCCGGCCCGGCGACGCGCGCGTCGGCGCCGGCGGCCAGCAGCGCCGGCAGGACCGAGCGCACGTGCGTGCCGACCCCACCGGTGCTGGTGGCCAGCACCTCGGTCACCCGGCGGCCCTGCAGCGGGAGCCGCTCAGCCACCGTGCACCTCCTGACGGTCGCCCGATCGCAGTCCGCGCGCGGCCGCCTCCAGAGCGCCGCGTGCAGTTCCCATCATGACCGCCGCGACGACGGCCAGTGCGGTCGCCGCGGCGAGCACGCCGGCCCCGACGACGGACAGCAGCGCGCCATGGGGTACCGGGTCGGCACCGAGCGCGCCGGCGACCAGCAGCCCCGCCCCCGCGGCGAGCACCGCGGCGACCAGGGCCGGCAACCCGGCCCGCGCGACGCCGGCCAGCCCGGCCGGGCCCACGACCCGCGCCACGACCGCCAGCAGGCCGAGACCGGCCACGGTCACCCCGAGGCTGTGCCCGGCGGCCAGGGCCGCGCCGCGGTCGGCGGCCGGTAGCACGCCGGCGAGGACGAGGTCGGCCGCGACGGCGAGCAGCCAGCCGCCCAGTACGCACACCGTCGGGGCCTTCCACAGCCCGCGGGCGTAGAGCGCCCGGGTCAGCAGGGCGACCAGGCCGTAGCCGGCCAGGCCGGGGGCGAAGGCGATGATCGTGTCCCGCAGCGCCGCCACCGTGGCCGCCGGCGCCCCGGCCAGGAACACCCGCGCCATGGGCCCGGCCACCGCCACCAGCACCGCCGCCGCGGTGAGGGAACCGACCACCACGAGGACCGCGGCCGGGGCCAGGGCGCGGCGGAAGCCCGGCTCGTCGCCGGTCTCGGCCCGCTCGGCCAGCCCCGGGTAGGCCGACGTCGCCAGCGGGACCGCCAGCGCCGCCCACGGCACCAGGAAGAGCGTCAGCCCGGCGATGTAGACGACCTGCGTGCCGTCGGGAGCGCCGGCGTTGGCCAGCCGGATGGCCACCACGGCGACCAGCTGCTGCCCCGCGAGGGTCAGGACGCCGGCGACCGCCAGGCGCCGCACCCGCGGGGCCGCGCCCACCGGGAAGCGCAGCGCCGGCCGCAGCCCCAGCCCGAGGCGCCGGACGGGCAGGAGCAGGCTCAGCGTCAGGGCGGCCACGCCGAGCGTCGTCCCCACGGAGAGGACCAGCTCGGCGGGGGTCGAGAGGTCCTCCACAGTGCGTCCGCCGCCCAGCCCGGCGAAGAGCAGGTAGGCGCCGGCCACCACGACGCTGGACAGCAGCGGCGCCAGGGCCGGGGCGGCGAAGCGGCGGTGCGCCTGCAGGACGCCGGCCAGCACGATGCCCAGGCCGTACAGCAGCACCTGCGGCGCGAACACCAGCAGGAAGCGGGCGGCCAGGTCGACCTGCGCGGCGTCGTCGGTGCCCAGCAGCAGCCCGGCGATCGGCTCGGCGAGGACGGCGAGCAGCAGCGCCAGCGGGGTCAGGACGAGCAGGGCCCAGCCCAGGAGGGCCGACGCGGTCCGCCGGACCTGGTCGCTGTCGCCGACGGCGATGCCGCCGGCGAGCATGGGCACGACCAGGCCGGCCAGCGCCCCGCCGGCGACGACCTCGAAGACGATGTTGGGGACGTTGTTGGCCGCCAGGTAGGTGTCCCCGGTGCTCTCGGCGCCGACGGCGTTGGTGAACACCAGCGTGCGACCGAACCCGGCCAGCCGGGCCAGCACGGTGAGGACGGCGATCAGCGCTGCGGCGCCGGCGACCCCGGAGACGACCTGCCGCCGGGTCATGCCGGGAGGCGGCCGAGCCGGTCCAGTTCGCGCAGCCCCGGCGTCGCCTCGATGACCTTCGTGAAGCTCACCTTCTCGCTGGCCAGGGTGAGCGCGACGACCGCCGCCAGCAGCCCGGTACGGATCGGGCGGCCGGTGAGCTGCGCCAGCCGGAGACCGAGCAGCGCGCCGACCGCGTTCGCCCCGGCGTCGCCGAGCATGACCCGCTCGCCGAGGTCCGCGGGCAGGACGGCGAGGGTGGCGCCCAGCGGGCCGGCCACGAGGGTCCCGGCCGGGCCGCCCAGGGTGCTGCCCGCGAGCAGCGCGGTGGCCTTGGCCGCGCGTCCGGGCCGCAGGTCCAGCAGGTTGACCAGGTTGGCGGTGCCGGCGACGAGGCCGGCGGTCAGGACGCCGTCCACGAGCGCGCCCGCGCCGCGGGTGTCTCGTGCACCGCGCCCACCCGCTGAGAGCAGCGCCGTGCCGGCCGCCGCCGCACCGATGCCGGCGACCTTGACCGCGCCCGCGGAGACCCGCCCGGCGCGCAGCGCGCGCAGGTGGCCCGCCAGGCCCTTGTCCCGGGCCTGCTCCGGCCGCGCACCGGCGAGGTCGTCGTAGCCGCCGACCAGCCCGGAGACGCCGCCGGCCAGCGCGGCGGCCAGCCGGCTGCCGGCCGGTGCCCCGGCGGCCGCGGTG
>NZ_JALPKQ010000088.1:0-9400 GCF_051383655.1 Geodermatophilus sp. CPCC 205761 | reverse complement strand
CTGGACGAGCACCTACGCTCACTGCACCAGGCAGGTGTTGCAACCACCGGTTGAGGCCAGGCAGTACACCTCCTACGAGTTCGGCAAGGCGCTGCGCGCCTCGGGCCTGCTGGCCTCGATGGGCCGAGTCGGCTCGGCGTTCGACAACGCGATGGCCGAGTCGGTGTTCGCCACCCTGAAGACCGAGCTGGTCTACCGCCGCTCCTGGCCGACCCGCCACGAGCTGGAGATGGAGGTCTTCTCCTACCTCGAGGGCTTCTACAACACCCGCCGCCGGCACTCCCGGCTCGGGAACGTCAGCCCTGCCGACTACGAGACGATGCACCTGACACAGAACGAGGTGTCCGCCTGACGGGGGTCACTTCAATGGGGGTGTCGTAGCTCTTGACGCCTCATGACTTCGGAGGCGGAGGATCTTCGATCGAGCGGCGAGCAGGAACACGCGGAGGCCAGGGCCTGCATGGCGAAGTGCTGGCGCCGGGAGAGTGATGCGCCCAACGCCGAGCCGAGAGCGCGACGGCCCGGGGTCGGCGTAGTGCAGCGCCGCGATCGGTCTTGAGGCCGTCACCTTCCCCGTCGAGGTTTGTGTTGTCGCCTTCGACGGCAATCGTTGCGGGCGGTGCTCTATGTCACTCGTCACGGGTTCCCCTCTGTTTGACAATCGGGTTTCCGCTATGCTGTCTTTGGCTTTATGGCTACCAAGACTGAGGTTGTTCTGGTCGATGACCTGACCGGCGACCCGGCCGACACGACCGTGAAGTTCGCCTTGGACAAGATCGAGTACGAGATCGATTTGTCGAACGAGAACGCCACCGAGCTGCGTGAGGCGCTTTCCCGGTACGTCGACGCTGCTCGCAAGGTTTCGGGCGGCGGGCGCCGCGCTGCCACCATCGGCAAGACTTCTTACTCGGGCTTTGACCCGGCCGCTGTCCGCGCATGGGCGGCTGGGCAGGGTATCGAGGTCAGTGCCCGGGGGCGCATCAAGGCTGACGTCGTCGAGCAGTTCCGCGCCGCCGGCAACTGAACCCCCCGAACGTCCGGGGGTCCGGGTCCGATAAGGGCCCGGACCCCTCGGCGTTCAAGTCGAGCGTTCGTCTGTACCAAGTTCCGGGCCTGAACCGTGGGCCTACGACCGCCTCCCGCGTCAGGATGGGTGACGTCCCGGTCCCAGGAAGTGGTGTAGCTGGTCGGAGTTCCCGAGCGGCAGGAGGAAGCCCATCGGTTGCAGGATTCCTTGCGCCCGCCGGCCGTCTTGAGTCCCTGGCCACTTCCATGCGCGCCAGTGGCGTGACCGTCGTGGCTTGTTCGCTGTCGGAGAGGACGAGGATTGCCCCTACTCCGGTTGACCGTGTCCGAAGAGCCAGTCAGTTCCGCAGCGCGCGGACCAAATGCGCAAAGTCGTTGTCCTCCGGGTTGCGCAGACCCTGGTCGACCGGGCCGACCGCACCGTCCCCAGGGGAATGAGGTCGCCGAGGCCCTCGACATGCGGCCGACGGCCTTCGGGCCGGCGCTGCAGGGCGCGGTGGCGTCCGGGGGAGTTGGGCACCGTGAAGTGGGAGCCGTCCCACCTGTCGTCTACGTAGCGGGGGAGAGGCGCGGTTACGCGGAGCGCTGCCCGGTGATCCAGCCGGACGGGGCCCGGTCGATGTCGAGGGTGCTGGACTGAAGGGGACCGGGCCAGCGGTGTGGGTCAGAAGCGGGACCAGCTTGTCGTTTCAGCGCTGCCCGCGGCTGGTCGTCTCTCGGGCCTGGGGGCCGAGGACGAGCTTGCGCACGGAGGAGCCCTGCCAGTAGACGTCGCCCTCGGGGTGGGGGACGCCCTCGGCGACGAAGACCGCGGCGATGGCGGTGAAGCTCTGCCCCTGGACGTGATGGCCGACCATGTCGGCCATCACGTCGACCGCGCCAGGTTTTGTTCGTCCCAGGGGTTGCGAGTCGAGCTCCAGACGATGGAGGCGGCTTGCTCTGTGCCGTCCGGCAGGATGACTCGCAGCAGGCCGTGGTGGACGTCCTCGGCCGGGCCGTGAGCGGCCGGCTTGTCGCAGCGGACGTCCCGGCCGGGGCTCACCGTCGCGTAGGCCGGGCACCGGCGTGGGCTCACGGAGTCGCCTCGGAGCCCTTCGCCGCGGCGGTCGCGGTCCACTCGAACCACATGCGCCCGTGGGCTGCCAGGGCCTCTTCCGGGCCCTCGACGACGAGCGTGCTCCAGTCGGGGACGGTGCCGTCGGCGCCCGCGATGAGGCGTAGTTGTCCGCGGAGGCCGGCGGTCGCCCGCTGCCGGTCGTTGTACGGCAGCGCCGTGGCCGCTCGGTACTGCATGACGGCAGGGTCGCCGAGAGCCCAGCCGCACGGAATACTCCGTCGCGACGGCCACCCGGTCGGGCGAGTCGCGGGTGAGCCGGCGCCCCGGTCGGGCTACACAACCGCCGTCGCCGCACCGACCCACCCGCTCGAGGGGCGTGTCGTACACCTCCGCGGGGCGTCACGATGCCGACCTCCTCCATCCGGTCTCACCGTGCATAACAACGAACCAGGCCGACGGCGCCGACATCCCCTCCCGCAATCGCCGCGTGAGGGTCGGAGGGGCTAGAGCCACCCGCGGGCTGCCGCGGCGCAGGCCGTGGCGCCCGCCGGACGAGCCTCGTAGCGTGAGGCATCGCCTGCGGCGTGACTGCTCCTGGGCGCGGACGAGGCGTCCGAAGCGGTCCTCGTCCTCCCTGGGAGCGCGTGATGACCGAGAACGCGTACCTGCTGGCCGGGCAGACGTCCGAGTTGGAGCGGCTGCAGCTCCAGTCGCGCGTGTGGGAGCCCAGCGGCAGCCGGCTGCTCGAGGAGATCGGCCCCGGCCACGGGGGCCGCGCCGTCGACGTCGGCTGCGGCGTCCTCGGCTGGCTGCGCCTGCTGAGCCAGTGGGTCGGCCCCGCCGGGGAGGTGGTCGGCACCGACAACGACCCGGCCATGCTGTCGGCCGCCGCGCAGTTCGTGGCCACCGAGCACCTGCCCAACGTGGTTCTGGTCGAGGACGACCTCTTCGCCACCTCGCTGGAGGCGGCGTCGTTCGACCTGGTGCACGCGCGGTTCGAGCTCACGCCCCTCGGCCGCGTGGACGACCAGATGGCGACTTACCTGCGGCTGGCCCGGCCCGGCGGGACCGTCGCCCTGGAGGACCCCGACTGGGGAAGCTGGCACTACAACGCGCCCGCGCCGGCGCTCGACCACCTCATCTCGCTCATCCAGGAGGCGTTCCGGCGCTGGGGGGATGCCGAGGCCGGGCGCGGGCACCTGGACCTGTTCCGGCGCTGCGGCATCGAGGCACGCGTCCGTGCGGAGGTCCTCGCCCTGCCTCCGGGGCATCCGTACCTGCGGCTTCCGCTCCAGTTCGCGGCGGCGCTCGAGGGACGGCTGCTCACCTTCGTGGACGGAGCCGAACTGGCGCGGCTCCGCGCCGAGGGTGAGGCGGAGGTCCAGGAGCCCGGTCGCTGGGGCACCACCTTCACGCTGATCCAGTCCTGGGGCCGCGTGGCCTGACCGCCTCACGGCTGCCCAGCAGCCCAGGCGCTCACGCTTCGTCGGCGACGGGATCGCTGTGCGCGACGTCCTGGACCTCACCGTGACCATCGACACAACGTCGTCGACGGTGCCCGCCACCCGTGTTGGTGCGGACCTTCGACGCTCAAAGGAAGCCGGTGACGTCATCTCAGGGGGGAAAATGTCCCGACAGTTGTGGGGTTGCTACGCCGTGAGCGACCATCTGCAGCGCAGAGCGTTCGTATGTGACGTATTATTGTACGAACGTCTGGTTGTTCCAGTCCGTCCGTCCGACGAACCAGGTCGAGAAGCATATACTGTATGGAGGAGCAGTGGATGGGACCCGGATCGCCAAGAGCGCTTCCTGAACATCCTTGGAGAAATCGTACATCGCGTTCCTTGGAATACGCGCCGCCGGGCAGAATTCGCGGCAGAGTGGTCTACGGCTGCTGGTGCGGACGACGTGGCTGATGCGGCCGCGTCGTCGAGGCACCTCGCAGGAGTCCCGGTATCCGAGGCGGCCGCTTCGCTCACCCGTCGACAGATCACTCGGGATCTGACCGAGAAGGTGTTGGTCGCGGGGGATGTCGGAGCGGTTGCTGTTTACGCCGACCCTGCACGTTTTGACGCGGAGTGGCGGCTTAGGAAGGCCTGGCCACTCGTGTACCGGGCGCGCGTAATGCGAGCCGGCCGACCGCGGATGGAGGTCGAGTATGCGGTGCCACGTGAGCAGTCCGACCTCAGTCACGTGCTGATCGGTAAATTTGCGGTACCAGAGCAGAGGCATGCGACAGACGAGGACATGCTGAAGCGTGCAGTGGAGTTTGCTGGGCAACCCAAGGCTTCAAGGTGGCGATCGGAATTTCATGGATGGCTGAGCGAGATCGCATCCCGCCAGCTAACGGACGAGACGATCGTCCGAGAGATGGGAGAACTTGTCGACGCCTACAACTCGATGATGAAGCGGCGCTCACGGGCTAGCGTGATCCGGCGAAGTGCCTGGTTGCTTGGCGCAGGAATCGGCACAGGAGCCGCCCTAACCACAGGGGTGCCCCAGTCCGCAAAGCTGGCGCAAGGGCCGGCAGTTGCCGCGGGCAGGGTGCTCGCCGACCGTGTTTATGGTGCCGAGTTTGAGCCTGGTGTCGGAGTTGCCGCGCTGGTGGCAGAGAGCGCGAAAGCCTTGCGTCGGTAGCCACGTCGTTTGCGAGAATCATGTCGCGGACATCCGCGAGCCGCTTGGATGCCAGCGGAGCGCGGCGAGAGCGGCATCAACCGGTGTCCAGGCACGGTCGCAGCTCGACGTCATCGCCGGCATGCTCGGCCGCCAGTTCCCGGCCGTCGAAGCCATGCTCCGCGACGCCGAGGCCGACCTGCTGGCCTTCACCGACTTTCCGGTCAGCCACTGAAAGAAGATCTGGTCGACCAACCCACTCGAGCGGCTGAATAAGGAGATCAAGCGCCGCACCGACGTCGTCGGCGACTTTCCCAACCCCGAAGCACTGCTCCACCTGGCGGGCGCGGTCCTGATCGAGGCCCACGACGAATGGCAGGTCTCCGACCGCCGCTACCTCGCCGAAGGCTTCATGGCCCTGCTCAACAACCGACCCGCGCCAGCCGAGGAGGTGGCGCAGCCGGTCCTGATCGCGTCATAGTCACCACACCCGCTGACCAGCACGGTGAGGACTACATCCACCACTCAGCGGGACGTCACCCCAACGGTCGCATGCCGCAGCCGCCCCCCAGCCCAATGAGGATCCGGCGCATCTCGCCCCCCAGAGAATGCGTGACGGCACCGTAGGGCAGGCGGGGTGGCGTGCGGTGAGCCTGGCCGTCGGCAACGCCGTCCTTGACCAGTGGATGGCCGAGTGCGCCCAAGGGTCGGCGACCGTCGAGCCCGGCTAGGACTTCGATAGCTACTCCGACCGGTGGGTCGTCTCGGCCCTGAGTAGTGGCTGCGGGGACTCGGTGAAGGCCGCGGGGTAGCGCCAGGTGGTGAACGCGGCGAGCGTCTCGGGTTCTGGCGGACCGTGCGCCGGCCGAGGATCCTGTATCGATGGCGCAGACGCTGTGTCCGGCGCTGGTCGGGCGGCGTCAGGAGATGGACCTGCTGACGCGGGTGATCGACGGGGGCCGCGGCGGCGTCGTCGCGCTGATCGGCGAGGCCGGGATCGGCAAGTCCCGGGTCGTCCGGGAGCTGTGCCAGTACGCGGAGGGCCACGCGGTCAGTGTGGTGACCGGCCGAGGGGTGGTGGCCCGGCGGGCACTGCCCTACCGGCCGCTGGCGGAGGCACTCATGGGCGCATGCCGCCGGATGGGATTACCGGATGACGCACGACTGGTCCCGTACCGGGCAGCCCTCGGCCGTCTGCTCCCCGAGTGGCACAGGCCGGAGTTCGCGGGCTCGGCGGAGTCGTCGCTCGTTCTGGCGGAGGGCGTCCTTCGCTTGCTGACCGTGCTGGGTGGCGGCAGGGGGGTGCTGCTCGCCATCGAGGACGTGCACTGGGCGGACCTGGAGACGCTGAACGTGCTCGAGTACGTCGGCGATCACGCCGTCGACGAAGGGGTGGCTGTCGTGGTCACGGCACGACCGGGGGCGTCGGACGGGATAGGGCTCCTGCACGATCTCGTCGACCGCCGGACCGCGACGTTGGTCGAGTTGTCGCCGCTGGCCGGCGATGAGGTCGCCACCATGGCCCGGTTGGCGCTCGACATGTCGACCGTGCCGGCCGGGCTGAGCGCACTGCTGGCCCGGGCGGACGGCGTCCCGTTCCTCGTCGAGGAGCTGCTGGCAGCGGCCATAGATGCCGGGGTGCTGGTTCGTGCCGGGACGGGGTGGGAGGTCCGGTCGGCTGCGGACACGGTCGTCCCTGCGTCCTTCGCCGACGCCGTACGTCGTCGCCTCGACGTTCTGTCGCCGGAGGACCGTGCGGTGGTCGATCTCGGGGCGGTGCTCGGGCGGCTGCCTCCGGCGGTGCTGGCCTCCGGGCTCGGCCGCCCCCCCGACCAGGTCATCGACGTTCTGATGCGTGCGGTGGAGATGCAACTGGTGGCAGTGGACGACGAAACGTTCAGGTTCCGGCATGCCCTGACCCGGGACGCCGTGCTGAGTGGGGTCGTCGCCGAGGTCCGCGAGGCCCTGGCGCGACAGGCACGGTCGGCGATCGAGACCGTCCATGCCGGGCTGCCCGGGCGCTGGTGCGAGCTCGCCGCCGAACTCAGCCAGCTGGCCGGGGACACTGCGGACGCCGCGCACCTTCTGTTCACGGCCGGGTCCCGGGCCGCTGCCGAGGGCGCGCTGGGGACTGCGGCGGGCATGCTCGAGCACGCTCGATCGCTGGCAGGCAGCGGGTCCCCGTTGGCCCTCGACATCGACGAGCTGCGGGTCCGGGTTGCTGGTTTGCGCGGCGACCTGGACAGTGCCGTCGAGCTCTCCCGGCAGCTTCATCGGCAGGTGCCCGAGCCTTTTCGACAGGCTCGCATCCATGTGCAGCTGGCCGAGGCGGCGAGCGCGGCCGCGCACTGGACCATGGCGCTGGAGGAGCTGGCGCAGGCCCGGGTGCTCGTGGACGACGATGCGGCCCTGGCGCGGGTCGACGGGCTCACGGCGAACGTGCTGCTGGGTGCCGCCCGCGCCGCGGAGGCGGAACCGATCGCGCGCCGCGCCCTGGCGGTGGCACAGCGGTGCGACCTCGCGGACGTGTCCTGCCAGGCGCTGGAGGTCATGGGACGCATTGCGCGTAACCGGGACCTGGGGGAGGCCGAGGAGATCTTCGCCCGGGAGCGCGAGGTCGCGTCCGGGCACGGGGCGAAGTTGTGGGAACTCCGGGCGACCCACGAGCTGGGCACGATCGACCTGCTGCAGGCCAACGACACCGTCCGTCTCCGGCAGGCTCGGGTGCTGGCTGCCGAGGCCGGCGCCCTGTCGATCGCGGCCACGATCGACCTGCAGCTGGGCATGTCGGGATGGATCGCGCTCGACGCCGACATCTGCCTGGACTCGGCTCGCCGCTGCCAGGACGCCGCGCGGCGGTTCCACCTCGACCTCCTGCTCGCCGAGGCACTCCTGCTCGAAGCGGCAGCACACGGTTTCGCGGGCCGGCGCGCTGCGATGGAACTGGCCATCGCGGAGGCCATGGCGATGGGCCGGCCGGAGGTGGATTTGGAGGCCAACGCCTGGGCGCACAGAGGAACCTATGCACTGCTGCGCGAAGATCGTGCGGGCGCGATGGCGGCGCTCGACACAGCGGTCTCGCTCCTCCGGGACGCCGCCACTGTCTACGTACGTCCGTACTGGCGGACCTGGGCGCTGCTGCGGACCGTGCAGGACGACCGCGGCGACGAGGCCCGCGCCGAGGCCCGGCGGCTCACGCCGGGTGACAGCCGGCTCTCGACGGCGGTCCTCGGCTATGCCGACGCGGTCGCCGCTGGCCGGCGCGGGGATGCTGCGACCGCCGCAGCGGTCTTTCGGGAGGCGCGCGCACACATCGCGATGCCGGGCATGGCCGCGCAGCGCCATCTGGCCGAGCGGCTCGTCGCCGAGTGCGCCCTCGCCGACGGCTGGGGCTGCCCGGTGCAGTGGCTCACCGAGGCGGCCGCGTACTTCCACCGCTCGGGCCACGAGCACGTGGAGCGCGCCTGCCGGTCGCTGCTGCGCAGGGCCGGCGTGCCGGTCCGGCGTCCCGGGCCCGACGGCGGCGTGCCTGCCGGCCTGGCCGCCTATGGCGTCACGGACCGCGAGGCGGAGGTGTTCGCGCTCGTGACCGAAGGCCTGTCCAGCAAGGAGATCGCAGCGCGCCTGTTCATCTCGGTGCGCACGGTGGACAAGCACGTGGAACGGCTGCTCGCGAAGACCGGGCTCGCCCGACGGACCGAGCTGCGCACCTTGCGTACGTAGCGGTGGTCGCGGCGGATACGCAGTCACTGCGCTACCGCCGCCCCGCCGGCGGGCCGAGACTCGTTGTGCTCGTTTCCAGCTGATCCCGGGGAGGCCCACGATGAGCACCAGTACGCAGGCCATGGCCACCGACACCGAGTCCGTCGTCCTCGAGTGGACGCGGGCCATGGATCGGCACGACCCTGACGCATTCGCCGCCTTCATGGACGAGAACTGCGTCTTCACCAACACCGGCACGGGGGAGCGCCTCGTCGGCCGGGAGGCGGTGCGCCAGGACCTGATCGGCCTGCTGGAGAGGTGGACCGACCTGCGCATCGAGGTGGTGAACCTCCTCGTTGCCGGCGACTCCTACGCCAAGGAGTGGGTCATGACCGGTGTGCACACAGGTGACCTGCCCGGATTGCCCGCCACCGGCCGCTCCTTCCGCATCCTCGGCGCGGGAGTCGGCCGACTGCGGGGCGGGAAGATCGTCGAGGTCACCGAGTACTGGAACTTGGCCGACTTCCTCGGCCAGGTCGGGGCCTTCCCGCCAGTGGGTAGGTGACCAAGCCTGCAGTGTGCGCGACCACCGCCGTCCGATGACGCGTGAGCCCTCATGGTCACAGGACCGTGTGAAGTGACCCCCGTCAGGCGGACACCTCGTTCTGTGTCAGGTGCATCGTCTCGTAGTCGGCAGGGCTGACGTTCCCGAGCCGGGAGTGCCGGCGGCGGGTGTTGTAGAAGCCCTCGAGGTAGGAGAAGACCTCCATCTCCAGCTCGTGGCGGGTCGGCCAGGAGCGGCGGTAGACCAGCTCGGTCTTCAGGGTGGCGAACACCGACTCGGCCATCGCGTTGTCGAACGCCGAGCCGACTCGGCCCATCGAGGCCAGCAGGCCCGAGGCGCGCAGCGCCTTGCCGAACTCGTAGGAGGTGTATTGCCTGGCCTCAACCGGTGGTTGCAACACCTGCCTGGTGCAGTGAGCGTAGGTGCTCGTCCAG
>NZ_JALPKQ010000087.1:0-10358 GCF_051383655.1 Geodermatophilus sp. CPCC 205761 | reverse complement strand
GCCGACGCCGCGCACGCGCTCGGCGTCGGGGGCGTGCTGCGGCGGGCCGGCGCGGCGCTGGCGGCCCGCGGGCTGTCCGACGCGCCGCGGGAGACCGTCCGGCGCCGGACCGCGACCGAGCGCCGGGTGCTGCAGCTCTGCGAGGCGGGCCTCGGCGTCCACGAGGTCGCGCAGCGGCTGTTCCTCACGCCGGGGACGGTGCACGCGGTCCTCGATGCCGCCGGCGGCGGGGACGAGGTCCTCAGGTTCCTCTCAAGTCCGCCGGCGGACGCTGTCGGCCAGCGATGATGGGCAGAGGAGTGCCATGACCCAGCAGCCGGCACCGGTCGCCGCCCGCACCCGGGCGGAGAGCCTGCGCGGCCTCTGCGGCGGCGCGGTGCACCTGCCCGGCGACCCCGCGTACGACATGGCCCGCTCGCCGTGGAACCTGCAGGTCGACGACCACCCGGCGGCCGTGGTCTACCCCGCCTTCCCCGACGAGGTCGCCGACGTGCTGCGCGCGGCGTCCGCCGCCGGGCTGGCCGTCGCCCCGCAGGGCACCGGCCACGGCGCCCCGCCCCTGGAGGGCCGGCTCGCCGACGCCGTCCTGCTGCGCACCTCGGCGATGACCGAGCTGTCGGTGGACGCGGGGCGCCGGACGGCGCGGGTGGGGGCGGGCGTGCTGTGGGGGGACCTCACCGAGGTGGCCGGCCGGTCCGGGCTGGCCGCGCGCCACCCGTCGTCCCCCGACGTCGGGGTCGTCGGCTACTCGCTCGGCGGCGGGATCGGCTGGTACGCCCGCGAGCTGGGGCTGCAGTGCAACGCGGTGACGGCGGTCGAGCTGGTGCTGGCCGACGGCGACGTCGTCCGCGCCACCGCCGACCGCGAGCCGGACCTGTTCTGGGCCCTCCGCGGGGGCGCGGCGCCGCTCGGCGTGGTCACCGCGCTGGAGTTCGACCTGTTCCCGCTGGCCACCGTCGTCGCCGGCTTCCTGGCCTGGGACTGGACCGCCGTCGAGGAGGTCCTGCCCGCCTGGGTCACCTGGTGCGTGTCCGCGCCCGAGCAGGCGACGACGTCCTTCCGGCTGGTCGAGGTGCCCACCACCGACGACGTCCCGGTCGAGCTGCGCGGCCGCCGGCTCGCGATGGTCGACGGCGCCGTGCTAGGGGACGACGGCACCGCCGCGGAGGTGCTCGCGCCGCTGCGTGCGCTGCGACCGGAGATCGACACCGTCGCGCGCGTGCCGGCGTCCTCCCTGGTCCGGCTGCACCTCGACCCGGAGGGGCCGACCCCGGCCTACGCCAGCAGCACGCTGGTCGCCGACCTGCCCGACGCCGCGATCGCCGCCGTCGTCGACGCCGCGGGACCGCGGTCGGGCACCCGGCTGGCCGCCGCCGAGCTGCGCCAGCTCGGCGGCGCGCTGGGCCGCCCGGACCCGGCCGGCGGCGCGCTGTCGATGCTCGACGGCCGCTTCCTCGCTCTCGGACTGGGCCTCGGGCTGCCGGACGGCGGCGACGCGGCGCACTGGGAGCGGCAGCGCGCCGACGCCGGCCGCTTCCTCGCCGCCCTCGAGCCGTGGACGACCGGCGGGCACTACCTGCCGATGCTCGACGAGCGGGTGGACACCCGGAAGGCGTTCCCGCCCGGAGTGCACGCGCGGCTGTCGGCGATCCGCCGGTCGGTCGACCCCGGCGGCCTCTTCCTCGCCGCCCACCCCGACGTGCCCGCCGGCGGCTGAGCTCCTCAAGCGCACCGCAGGTCGGCCCTCAAGGCGGCCACAGCTCGCCGTCAAGGGCCCGGGGCCACGGTTCCTCCCGTCAGAGACACCCGACCTGGAGGACACCGTGACCCTCACCCTCGACGCCCCCGTCGCCACCGACCTGGACGTCACCTACGACGCGCTCCGCGACCGCCTGACCGGCGCGGTGCACACGCCCGGCGAGGCCGGTTACGACGCCCTGGTCACCCCCTGGAACCTCGCGGTCCCGATGCGGCCGGCCGCCGTCGTCGACGCCCGCACCGCCGAGGACGTCGTGGCCGCGGTGCGCTTCGCCGGCGCGCACGGCCTGACCGCCGGCGTGCAGGCCACCGGGCACGGTGCGGAGAGCTCCCTGGCCGGTCACCTGCTGATCGCCACCAAGGGCCTCGACGAGTGCACCGTCCACCCCGAGGGCTGGGCGCGGGTCGGTGCCGGCGTCAAGTGGCTGCGGCTGGTGCAGGCCGCCGCGCCGTACGGCCTGGCCGGCGTGAACGGCTCGACCACCGACGTCAGCATCGTCGGCTACACCACCGGCGGGGGCGTCGGTCCGATGGCCCGCACCTTCGGCATCAACGCCGACCGGGTGCGCGCCTTCGAGGTGGTCACCGGCGACGGCGAGTTCCGGCGGGTCACCCCGACCGAGTACCCGGACCTCTTCTTCGCCCTGCGCGGCGGCAAGGGCGCGGCCGGCATCGTCACTGCCCTCGAGTTCGACCTCGTCCGGATGCCGACGTTCTACGGCGGCGCGATCTACTTCGACGGCGCCGACGCCGCCACCGTCGTCGACCGCTGGCGGGACTGGGCGGACGCACTGCCGGAGCAGGCGACGACGTCCTTCGTGGTGTTCCAGCTGCCGCCGCTGCCCGAGGTCCCGCCGCCGCTGGCCGGGCGCACGACGCTCGGTGTGCGGATGGTCTGGACCGGCGACCCGGCCGAGGGGGAGCGGCTGCTCGACCAGATCCGCGCCGTCGCGCCGGTGATCCTGGACGACGCGATGCTGCGGCCCTACACCGAGATCGACCACGTGCACGCCGACCCGGTCGACCCGATGCCGGTCACCGACCCGGCGATCCTGCTCCACGGCTTCCCGGCCGAGGCGGCCGAGCGGCTGTTCGCCGTCGCCGGCCCGGGCTCCGGCTCGCCGCAGCTGATGGTCGAGGTGCGGCACCTGGGCGGGGCGTACGCCCGCGAGGGCGCGCACCCGACGGCGTTCGACCACCGCGCCGCGCGGTTCAGCGTGCTGGCCGTGGGGATGGCCGCCGACCCCCGCGCCCTGCCGCACGCCGCGGAGCTGTTCGCGACCCTCGCCGACTGGGACACCGGCGGGGTGTGGCCGAACTTCGGCATCCCGCACGACGGGCCCTCGGCGCGGCGCTGCTACTCGGAGGCGACGCTGGCCCGGCTGGCCGAGATCGTGGCGACCTACGACCCGCTGGGCGTGCTGCAGGCCGGCCACTACACGCGGGCGCTGGACTGACCGGTCCGCTCCGCTCGCTCTCCCGTTGATCATGGGGTTGATGTCGGCGACACGGCCGGACACGCCGGTGGCGTCGACGTCAACCCCATGATCAACGCGGGTGTGTGCGATCAGGCAGCCTGCGTCGCGGCCAGTTCCCGCCGCAGCTCGACCGCGTCGATGCCGCGGTCGAGCACGACCTTCATCGCCAGCCCCTGGCCCTCGCGGAGCAGGCCCAGGGCGATGTGGACCTCGGTGATGCTCCTCGACTTCAGCGCGATCGCCTCGCGCAGCGCCAGCTCGAGCACCTTCTTGGCCCGCGGGGTGAACGGGATGTGGCCGGCCGAGGCGTTCCGCCGTCCGCCGGCGTCCAGCGCGCCCGGCCCGAACGCCGCCTCCACCTTGTCCCGGACGGCGTCGAGGTCGATGCCGAGCGTGGTGAGCGCCTCGGCGTCGAGGTCCTCGTTGCTGACCAGTGCGGTGACCGCCTCGACCACGACGGGGTGGGTGAGCCCGTGCCGGGCGAGCACCTGCGCGGTGGGGGTGCCGGACTGCGCGATCAGCGCCAGCAGCAGGTGCTCGGTGCCGATCGATCCGTGCCGCAGCAGCCGCGCCTCGTGCTGCGCGCCGACGACGACCTCGCGGGCGTTGCTCGTGAACCGTTCGAACACGTTCAGTCCTTCCGCCGGAGCGGCCCACGGCCGCGCGCGTACTTCTTGTGCACCGCCTGCCGGGTGACGCCGAGCAACTGGGCGATCTGCTCCCACGTCCAGCCCTGGTCACGGGCGTTGTCGACCTGGAGTGCCTCGAGCCGCTCGACCAGGGTGCGCAGTGCCCGGACGGCCTTGAGCCCGACCGACGGGTCCCGGCTGCTGGCGGCGGATGCCACCTGTGCTGTGTCCGCCATGGCAGTCAACATAGGTTGACTCGTCCTGCGCTGTCAACTCACTTTGACGCCATTGTCCGCTCAGGCCCCGTCGTGGACCGCGTAGTGGGTGACGGTGACGTCGCGGTCGACCAGGTAGCGGTCGTCCTCGGGGTAGAAGCGGGCCACCTCGACGTCGTCGCCGGCGAACCCGCGGACGGCGTCGAGCGACGTCCAGAAGCTCAGCGTGACCACCTCGGTCCGCCCGTCGCCCAGGTCGCGGGTGAGCATGTGCGCGGCCACGTTCCCGGGCGTGGACCGGTAGTGCGCCATCCCGGTCTGCTCGATGTAGTCGACGTAGGCGTCGCGGTCCTCGGTGCGGACCACGCCCCGCCAGATCCGGGCGATCACCTCGGCTCCTCCCTCCGGCGCGGGTCAGGCGACGGCGGCCTCCTCGCCGCCGGTCAGCCGCACCAGGTCGGTGTAGGTCACGGAGAACATGGTGTGGTGGTCGCCGCCGCCGGCCCAGAGCAGCGGGTGCGCGGCCAGGTCGACGTCGACGACCGTGCGCAGCGGCGCCGGGTGGCCGGTGGGGGCGACCCCGCCGACCTCCTGGCCGGTGGCGGCGGTGACGAACTCCGGCGTCGCGCGGCGGACCCGGGCCGCGCCGACCAGCGCCGCGACCTTCGCGGTGTCCACCCGGTGCGCGCCGCTGGCCAGGACGAGCAGCGGAGCCCCGTCGGCGTCGAAGACCAGGCTGTTGGCGATCGCCCCGACGGCGCAGCCGAGCACCTCCGCGGCGACCGCCGCGGTGGGCACCGGCACGTCGAAGCGGCGCACGTCGGCCGCGATGCCCGCCGCGCGCAACGCGGCGACGCCCCGGTCGGCAGGAGCGCTCATCGGGTCCTCCGGTCGGCTCGTCGCTGCCCGCTCACGTCGTGAAGACGATCTTCCCCGCGGTCCGGCCCTGCTCCATCCGCTCGAAGCCCTCCCGCGCCTGCGCCAGCGGCAGCTCGACGTCGATCACCGGGCGGACGCCGGTGACCCGGCACATCTGCACCAGCGACTCGAGCTCCCCACGGGTGCCCATCGTCGAGCCGATGACCGACAGCTGGGTGAAGAAGACCCGGTTCAGCTCGGCGCCGGGGTTGTAGCCGGTCGTGGCGCCGGAGGTCACCAGCACACCGCCGGGGCGCAGCGACTTCACGCTGTGCGCCCAGGTGGCCTCGCCGACGGTCTCCATGACGCCGTCCACCCGCTCGGGCAGCCGCGCGCCGGTCTCGAACGCCTGCTCCGCGCCGAGGGCGAGCGCGGCCTGCCGTTTCTCCTCGCTGCGCCCGGTCACCCACATCCGGAACCCGGCGGCGCGGCCGAGCGACACCAGCGCGGTGGCGACGC
The DNA here is from genome assembly GCF_051383655.1 of Geodermatophilus sp. CPCC 205761. Classification (NCBI taxonomy): domain Bacteria; kingdom Bacillati; phylum Actinomycetota; class Actinomycetes; order Geodermatophilales; family Geodermatophilaceae; genus Geodermatophilus; species Geodermatophilus sp. CPCC 205761. The sequence goes on along the minus strand of NZ_JALPKQ010000087.1, from coordinate 4,901 downwards.
CGCCGCTGGCGCCCTGCACGAGCACCGTCGCCCCCGGCCGCAGCCCCGACTTCACGAACAGCATCCGGTAGGCGGTGAGCCAGGCGGTCGGGAGGCAGGCGGCCTCGGCGAAGGACAGCTCGGCCGGCTTGGGCACCAGGTTGCGCCGGGGGACGGCGACCCGCTCGGCCAGCGTGCCCTGGTGCAGCTCGGAGAAGAGGCTCCGCTTGGGGTCGAGCGTCTCGTCGCCGGTCCAGCCGGGACTGGCGACGACGCCGTGCACGACCACCTCGTTGCCGTCCTCGTCGAGACCGGCGGCGTCGGTGCCGAGGATCATCGGCATCCGCTCCTGCGGCAGGCCCACCCCGCGCAGGCTGAACAGGTCGTGGTGGTTCAGCGAGGCGGCCTTGACCTGCACCGTCGTCCAGCCGTCGGGCGCCTCCGGCTCCGGGCGCTCGCCGATCTCCAGTACGGAGAGCGGGTCCTTCGGGGCGGGCGTCGAGACGAAGGCAGCCAGCATGCCCGGACCGTAACCGAGGTCACCCCGGCCCGGCGACGCGGCCTCCCACCTGCCGCTTTCCGCGGAAACCGCCGCTGGTCGCTTTCCGCGGAAACCGACGGGTGGGGTCAGCGGACCACGACGACGTACTCGCCGCGCGGCACGAACTCGCCGATCACCGGCGCGCCGGGGACTTCACCGGCCAGCAGCAGCCCGCCGGAGGTCTGCGCGTCGGCCAGCAGCAGCGCCTCGTCCTCCGGCACCGCCGACAGGTCGGTGTGCGGGCGCACCCAGTCGAGGTTGCGGCGGGTGCCGCCGGAGACGAAGCCGTCGCCCAGCGCTGCGCGGGCCCCGGCCAGATAGGGGACGGCGGCCGCGTCGACCACCGCCGTCACCCCGCTGGCCCGGGCCATCTTGTAGAGGTGCCCGAGCAGGCCGAAGCCGGTGACGTCGGTGCCGGCGCGGATCCCCGCCGTCACCGCGGCGCGGGCGGCGTCCCGGTTGAGCGCGGTCATCGAGGCGACCGCCTCCTCCGACACCTCGCCGGTGGCCTTCATCCGGCTGTTGAGCACCCCGACACCCAGTGGCTTGGTCAGCGACAGCGGTGTCCCCGCGACGGCGGCGGAGTTGGTGATGAGCCGGTCGAGGTCGACGACGCCGGTCACCGCCATCCCGTACTTGGGCTCGGGGTCGTCGATCGAGTGCCCGCCGCCGACGTGGCAGCCCGCCTCCTGGGCGACGTCGAGACCGCCGCGCAGCACCTCGGCGGCGAGTTCGGCCGGCAGCACGTCGCGCGGCCAGCCGAGCAGGTTCACCGCGACGACGGGGGTGCCGCCCATCGCGTAGACGTCGGAGAGCGCGTTGGCCGCGGCGATCCGGCCGAACGTGTACGCGTCGTCGACGACGGGGGTGAAGAAGTCGGTGGTGAGCACGAGACCCTGACCGCCCGCGATCCGGACGACGGCCGCGTCGTCGCCGTCGTCCAGCCCGACGACGAGCTCGGCGGCCGGCTCCCGCGGGCCGGTGGCGGTCAGCCCGGCGACGACGGCCTCGAGCTCGCCCGGCGGGATCTTGCAGGCACAGCCGCCGCCGTGGGCGTACTGGGTGAGCCGGATGCGGGTGGGCGCGGTGGTCACGGACCGACCGTAGCCGCCGGCGGAGGGCGCATCCCTCGACGTCCCGCCCCGTGGGCGTGAGCACGGGCGGAGCCCGAGGGGAGGCGCCGGCTCAGGACCGGCCGCCCGGCAGCGCGACCAGCCGCGGGCGGTCCGACCCCTCGGGAACGGCTGACAGGACCGGGTCGGGAGCCGGGGGACGACGGTGCAGCGCCCGCCCGGCGGGGTGGGCGGACGACGGCGGGACACCCAGACCGGACAGGTCACGGCGCTGCGCGGTCTCGGCCGTGAGCTGGACCTGTTCGATGCGGTCCTCCCGGAACCAGCGGGGCGCCTGCCGCTCCCGGCACCAGGCCACCAGGAACCAGTGGTCGTTGCTCCGGACCAGCAGTTGGGGCTCCACCGTGCGGCGGGAGGCGTTCCCCTTGCCGTCCCGGTAGCGGAGGACCAGCACACGGCGCTGCGCCACGGCCTGCTCGACGAGCGCGCGGAGCTCGGTGGCGTGGCTCGCCTCGGCGCTGACCCACAGGCTGGTGGCGAGCAACCGGGCGCGGCGGCCCGCGTCGGGCTCCAGGGCGCCCAGGACCTTCTCCAGCGCGCCCCGGCCCGCCTCGGCGTACGGGCCGTCGGGCTGGGCGGCGAGCGCGGCCGCGATGGCCGCGGCCTCCTCGGGGGTGAGGGTGACCGGCGGCAACGTCGCGGCGGGGCGGACCTCGGTGCGCTTCACGCGGCGGATGCTGGCAGGGGGTACCGACAGTTCCCGGCGAGGAGCCGGACGGCGCGCGCACGTACGCTGTCCCGCGGAGGCGTCAGGGCGCCTGGTGGCCCCCGCGGCCTCTAAAGCCGACGTGGCCGAGCAGCTCGGTCAGGCGGGTTCGATTCCCGTCCGCCTCCGCCATCCACCCGCGCGCGGGTCGGCGCATACGCTCCCGGGCGATGAGCGCCGACCCGCGGCGGCAGGTGCCCCGCACCGACACGCTGCTCGCCGACCCCGCACTCGCCGCCGCGGCCGAGCGGCTGGGGCGGCCGCTGGTCAAGGGCGCCGTCCAGGAGGTCCAGCAGCGGATCCGCGCGGGCGCCGTCGCCCCCGACGAGGCGGTCGCCGCCGTGCTCGCCGGACTGCCGTCGACCGCGGGCAGCCTGCGGCCGGTCCTCAACGCCACCGGGGTCCTGGTGCACACCAACCTCGGCCGGTCCCCGCTGTCGCCGGCGGCGGTCGAGGCGATCGCGGCCGCCAGCGGGACCACCGACGTGGAGCTCGACCTGCGCACCGGCCGCCGCGGACCGCGCGGGGAGGCGGCGATCGCCGCGCTGCTCGCGGCCGTGCCGGCGGCCGAGGCGGCGATCGTGGTCAACAACTGCGCCGCCGCGCTGGCGCTGGTCGCCACGGCGCTGCGCGGGGACCTGCTCATCGCCCGCGGTGAGCTGGTCGAGATCGGCGACGGCTTCCGCATCCCCGAGCTGCTGGCCGCCACCGGGGCACGGCTCCGCGAGGTCGGGACGACCAACCGGGTGACCCTCGACGACTACCGCGACGCGGTGGGCGAGGAGACCGGCGCGGTGCTCAAGGTGCACCCGTCCAACTTCGTCGTCCGCGGGTTCACCCGGGCGGTGCCGGTGGCCGAGCTCGCCGCGGCGCTGGCCGGCAGCGGCGTCCCGCTGGTGGCCGACGTCGGGTCCGGGCTGCTGCGACCGCACCCGGCGCTGCCCGACGAGCCGGACCTGCAGGGCACCCTCGCCGACGGCGCCGACCTGGTGCTCGCCAGCGGGGACAAGCTGCTCGGCGGGCCGCAGGCGGGGCTGGTCCTGGGCCGGGCGGACCTCGTGCAGCGGCTGCGCCGGCACCCGCTGTACCGGGCGCTGCGGGTGGACAAGACGACCCTGGCCGCGCTCGAGGCGACGCTGCGCGGCCCCCTGCCGCCGGTGCAGGAGATGCTCGCCGCCGACGTCGCGGGCCTGCGCCGCCGGGCCGAGGCCCTGGCGGCCCGGTTCGCCGCGGCCGGCCTGGACGCCGTCGCGGTGGACGCCGAGGCGCGGGTCGGCGGGGGAGGCGCGCCGGAGCACCCGCTGCCGAGCGCGGCGGTCTCGCTGCCCCCCGGGTACGCCGAGGCACTGCGGGCGGGCTCCCCGCCGGTGGTCGGGTACGTCGCCGGCGACCGCACCCTGCTCGACCTGCGCAGCCTGCCGCCCGCGGCCGACGACGCGCTGGCCGGCGCGGTGCTGGCGGTCGGCAGATGACCGGCATGGACGTGACCGGCATGGACGTGATCGCCACCGCCGGGCACGTCGACCACGGCAAGTCGACGCTGGTCCGCGCGCTCACCGGCATGGAGCCCGACCGCTGGGAGGAGGAGCGCCGCCGCGGGCTCACCATCGACCTGGGCTTCGCCTGGACGACGCTGCCGTCGGGACGGCGGCTCGCGGTCGTGGACGTCCCCGGCCACGAGCGGTTCATCGGCAACATGCTGGCCGGCGTCGGCTCGGTGCCCGCCGCGCTGGTCGTCGTCGCGGCGGACGACGGCTGGTCGGCGCAGACCGCCGAGCACGTCGCCGTCCTCGACGCCCTCGGGGTGCGGCACGCGCTGCTGGCCGTGACCAAGGCCGACCTCGCCGACCCGGCGCCGGTGCTCGCCGACGTGCGGGAGCGCCTGGCCCGGACGTCGATGGGCGAGGTGCCCGCGGTGGCGGTCAGCGCGGCCACCGGCGCGGGGGTGCCGGAGGTGGCGGCGGTCCTGGAGACGGTGCTGGCCGGGCTGCCCGCCCCCGACCGGAGCGCGCCCGTGCGGCTCTGGATCGACCGCGCCTTCCCCATCAAGGGCGCCGGCACCGTGGTCACCGGCACGCTCGCCGCCGGCACCGTCGCCCCCGGCGACCGGCTGACGCTGGGCGACCGCGAAGTGGGGGTGCGCGGCGTGCAGTCCCTCGGCCGCCCGGTCGAGCGGGCCGAGGCGACCGCGCGGGTGGCGCTGAACCTGCGCGGGATCGCCGTCGAGGACCTCGACCGCGGCGATGCCCTGCTCACCCCGGGCGCCTTCCGCTCCACCGCCGACGTCGACGTCACCCTCGCTCCCGGGGCCTGGGACGAGGACCGGCTGCCGGCCGAGGCCGTGGTGCACATCGGCTCGGCGGCGGTCGGCGCGCGGCTGCGTCCGCTGGAGGGGACGGCGGTGCGGCTCCGGCTGGCCACCCCGCTGCCGCTGCGGGTGGGCGACCGGCTGCTGCTGCGCGACCCGGGGGCCCGCCGGGTGGTGGGCGCCGACGTGCGCGACGTCGACCCGCCGGAGCTGCGTCGCCGCGGCGCGGCCCGG
>NZ_JALPKQ010000086.1:0-10433 GCF_051383655.1 Geodermatophilus sp. CPCC 205761 | reverse complement strand
TGGCCCGCCCTCACCCGCGTCGTCTGAGAGCCGGCCGAAGGGCAGAAATGGCCATTTCTGCCCTTCGACGGGGGTCGCGGGGGCAGGGTCCGTGGCTACCGTGGCGGCGTGCGGATCGCCTCGTTGCTGCCGGCCGCGACGGAGGTGGTCACGGCGCTGGGGCTCGCCGACCGGCTGGTCGCGGTGACGTTCGAGTGCGCCGCCGAGGCCCGGGCGCGCTGCCCCGTCGTCGTCGACACCGCCCTCCCGCCCGATCTCCCGCCGGGGGAGATCGACGCCTGGGTGCGCGACCGGGTGGACCGGGGTCTGGAGCTCTACGAGCTGGACCGCGCGGCGCTGGCGGCGGCCCGCCCCGACCTCATCCTGACCCAGGACCTCTGCAGGGTCTGTGCGCTGCCGGCGGGCACGGTGGCGGAGGCCTGCCGCGCGATCGGCACCGACGCGGCGGTCGTGTCGATCGACCCGCACACCCTGGACGAGGTGCTGGACGCCGTCGCGGCGGTCGGGCAGGCGGCCGGCGTCCCCGGGGCCGCGTCGGTCCTCGTCGCCGACCTGCGTGCCCGGCTGCACGCCGTCGAGCAGGCCGTCGCGGACCGGCCGCGCCCCCGGGTGCTGCTCCTGGAGTGGACCGATCCGCCGTTCCTCGCCGGCCACTGGGTGCCCGAGCTCGTGCGCCGGGCGGGCGGCGAGCCGGTGGCCGCCGCCGACGGCGGCCGCAGCGTGGCCGCCCGGTGGGCGGACCTGCCGCCGGCGGACCTGGTCGTGGTCGCCCCGTGCGGCCTGGGCCTGGCGGCGGCGCTCGAGCAGTGCGCTGCGGTGGCGGCGCAGCTGCCGGGCGTCCCCCTGCTGGCCATCGACTCGGCGCGGTACGTGGTGCAGGCCGGTCCGGCGCTGGTCGACGGGGTGGAGGCCCTCGCCTGGGCGCTGCACCCGGACGCCGTCCCCGAGCCGCCGCCCGGTCGCGTCGCCCGCCCGGTGGGCTGAACCGGCTGTCTACTGCGCCACATCCGTCTCCGCCGCGCCGACGACGCCCCGCAGGTGCCCTAGCCTCGGGTACACGCCGCCGCGACGGCGGCCGGGACACCGGGGTCCCCTGATCACTGCTGGGAGGGCCCCATTCCCCACCGTCCGCCTCCGCTCCGCTCGCGTCAGGTCACCAGTCCGGACGGGACGCTGCTCCGCGCGTGGTCCAGCGTCGGCGGCGGTACGCCCGTCCTCCTCTGCAACGGGCTGGGCGCCTCCCCGTCGGCCTGGCCCGCGGTCGTCACCCCGGGCAGTGGCTTCCAGGTCGTCGGCTGGGACCACCGCGGGCTCGGGGGCTCGCAGCGTCCCCAGGACCCCGCCCGCGTGCGGATCGAGGACCACGCCGCCGACGCCCGCGCCGTCCTCGACGCCTTCGGTCTCGAGTCGGCGATCGCCGTGGGCTGGTCGCTGGGCGTCAACGTCGCGTTCGAGGTCGCGCTCGAGGAGCCGGACCGGGTGGACGGCGTGATGGCCGTCGCCGGTGTGCCGGGCGGCAGCTTCTCCTCCCTCTTCGGTTCCCTCGGTGTCCCGCGCCGGATGCGGGCGCCGGCCGGGCGCCTCAGCAGCCGGCTGCTGCCGCTCATGGGCCCGCTCCTGCCCCTGGTCACCGACGGCCTGCAGCCATGGCAGGCGCTGCTCGGCCCGGCGGTCGCGCAGCGGTTGCCGCAGGACGCCGCCCGGCTCGGCGCCATGACCACGGTGCTGCGCGAGTTCGCCGGCCACGACTGGAGCTGGTTCCGGCACCTCGCGGTCGCGGTGGCCGAGCACGCGCCGCTCGACCTGTCGCCGCTGTCCTGCCCGGTGACGTTCCTGGCCGGCCGCTACGACACGCTCGTCGACGTCGCCGACGTGCGGGCCGCAGCCGACGGCGTCCCGGGGGCGAGGTACCGCGAGTTCTCCAGCGGCCACTTCCTCCCGCTGGAGCAGCCGGACGCCATGCTCGAGGAGCTGCGCCGGCTGGCGGAGGTGCCGGCCGCGCGCGTGTGACGGGTCCGCCGCGACCGGGGGATCCTCCCGTGCGACGGTCAGGGCATGGACGGACGCAGCGACCACCAGGAGCGCCACCTCTACCGCGGCCGGGTCGCGTGGGTGGACACCGACGCCAGCGGCCGGATCCACTTCACCGCCGTCTTCCGCTGGGCCGAGGCCGCCGAGCACGACCTGCTGCGCAGCCTGGGCCACTCCTTCCAGGGCGGGTTCCCGCGGGTCGACGTCCAGGCCGCCTACCGCACCGCGCTGCGCTTCGGGGACGAGTTCGAGCTCGCCCTCGGCGTCGCCGCGGTGCGGCGGTCCTCCATCGCCTACACGTGGGAGGTCCGCAGCCGGGGCGGGGTGGCCGTCGAGGGCCGCCACCACGTCGTCTTCGTGGGGGACGGCGAGCGGGCCCAACCGCTGCCGGAGGGCCTGCGGGACCAGCTGACCGCCATGCTCCCGACGGCTGCGGGAGACCCGGCCGGCGGGTGAGGGGCGCGGCCGGCCGTCAGGCCCGCTCGCCCTTGCCCGAGGACCGGGCGCCCGCCGGGGCGTCCGCGCCGGGGGCGCCGAGGTGCCGCTCGAAGAACGGCGGGATGACCAGGTCGCCCGGTTCCAGCTGGTCGATCGAGGTGTGGCCGAGACCGATCAGGGTCGAGCCGAGGCCGTCGCGGAGCAGGTCGAAGACGTTCTCCACCCCGGCCTGACCGTTGGCGGCCAGTCCCCACAGGTAGGCGCGGCCGATCATCACGGCCCGGGCGCCGAGCGCGAGCGCCTTCGCCACGTCGCTGCCCCGCCGGATGCCGCCGTCCATCAGCACCTCGACCTGGTCGCCGACGGCCTCGGCGATCGCGGGCAGGGCGCGGATGCTGGCCGGGGTGCCGTCGAGGTTGTTCCCGCCGTGGTTGGACACCGAGATCGCGGTGCACCCGGCGTCCACCGCGCGCTTGGCGTCGTCCACCCGCATGACGCCCTTGAGCATGAAGTGGCCGCCCCACTGCTCGCGCAGCCACGCCACGTCGTCCCACGAGGGCATCGGTGACTGTGTCCACTCGCCGTACGCGCCGAAGAACGTGGGGGCGGGGGCGCCGGGCTCGGGGACCATGTTCGGCACGGTGAGGTCCGGGATCCTGCCCGTCCGCGCGAAGTCGAGCAGCCAGCGGGGCTTGAGCAGCACCTGCGGGGCGTAGCGCCGGGCCGCCTCGATGTTGATCTTCTCGGGGATGAACGGGCTGCCCCAGTCGCGGCCGTAGGCGAACGACCAGTCCAGGGTGGCGATGAGGCCGACCGCGCCGGCCCGCCGGGCCCGCTCCATGCGGGCGGCCATCGCGTCCCGGTCGCCGACCCAGTACATCTGGAAGAACGTCTGCGGGTTGGCCGCGACGACCTCCTCGATCGGCTTGCTGGCGAACGAGGACAGTCCCATGGCCGCGCCGCGGGCGGCCGCGGCCCGGGCGACGGCGACCTCGCCGTCGGGGTGCACGGCCTGCACGCCGGTCGGGCTGATCATCACCGGCAGGGAGACCCGCTGCCCCATGATCGTCGTCTCCAGGTGGCGCTCGTTGCTCAGGCCCGCCACGTGCGGCGCGAACCCGAGCTCGCCGAACGCCGCGGTGTTGTCGTCGACGGTCAGGCCTCTGTCGGAGCCGGCCACCAGGGCGCCGTACACGCCCTTGGGCAACCGGCGCTTCGCCCGCCGCTGGGCCTCGGCCACCGACTCGAACCAGGCGTTCGCCATCTCACTGTCTCCGTTCCTGATCAGGGCGCCGTTCCCGGACCGGGGCGGCGTCCCCCACCACCCTACGCGTTAAACGGGGACTACTCCCCGGAAACGGTGTACCGTCGTGGTCGTGCCCTCCCACGATCGCCCGCTGCGGGCCGACGCGCAGCGCAACCGCGACGCCATCGTCGCCGCGGCGCGGGACGTCATGGGCCGGCGCGGGCTGGACGCACCGCTGGACGAGATCGCCCAGACCGCCGGCGTCGGCAACGCCACGGTGTACCGCCACTTCCCGACCCGGCAGGGCCTGGTCCAGGCGGTCTTCGCCGACGGGATGCGCCGGTACGCCTCGGCGGCCGAGCGGGCCATGGAGGTCGACGACCCGTGGACGGCGGTCCGCGGCTACCTCACCGAGATCTGCGCGCTGCAGGCCGAACACCGCGCGCTGGCCGACCTGGTCACGTCGAGGGAGTACGTCGACGCGACGCGCTCGGTCGCCGTCGCCCGCCTGCGGCAACTGCTGGCGCGGGCCCAGGCGGCCGGAGTGCTGCGCCCGGACCTGACCGTCGACGACGTCGCGCTCGTGCTGATGGCGAACGCGGGCGTGGTCCGGCAGCTGCCCGAACGCGCCGTCGAGGCGTCGGATCGTCTCGTGGCGCTCCTGCTCGACGGGCTGCGCGCGCCCGACGCGTCGTCCGGAGCGCCACCCCCCGAACCCGAGGGTCCCCGCCGGCCCCCGGCGGCGTCCTCGTGACCCCGTCCACCCGACAGAGAGAAGGAAGTCCATGAGCACCGTTCCGCAGCGTCAGCAGGGCAAGGTCGCCTTCATCACCGGGGCCGCCCGCGGTCAGGGCCGCGCGCACGCCCTCCGGCTGGCCGCCGAGGGGGCCGACATCCTGGCCCTCGACCTCGCCGGGCCGCTGCCCGGCGTGCCCTACGAGTCGGCCACCCCCGACGACCTCGCCGAGACAGCCAAGCTGGTCGAGTCCCTGGACCGGCGCGTCCTCACGCACCAGGGGGACGTCCGGGACTTCGAGGACATGAAGGCGTTCGTCGACCGCGGCGTGACCGAGTTCGGCCGGCTCGACGTCGTCGTGGCCAACGCCGGCATCTGCATCCCGGCGACCTGGGACGAGACGACCCCGGCGCAGTTCAAGGACACCATCGACATCAACGTCACCGGGGTCTGGAACACCGTCATGGCCGCCGCGCCGCACCTCGTCGCCGGCGGCAACGGCGGGGCGATCGTGCTGACCAGCTCCTACGCGGGCAAGAAGATGCAGCCGTTCATGATCCACTACACCGCCAGCAAGCACGCCGTGACCGGGATGACGCGGGCCTTCGCCGCCGAGCTCGGCAAGCACGACATCCGGGTCAACTCCGTGCACCCCGGCGGCGTGGCCACGCCGATGGGCAGCGGCGACATGGTGACCGAGATCGAGCGCACCAACGCGACCAACCCGAAGCTGGCGGCGATGGGCACCGCCTTCCTGAACCAGGGCTGGGTGGAGGCCGACGAGATCGCCAACGCCGTCGCGTTCCTCGTCTCCGACGAGGCGCGGTTCATCACCGCCGAGCACCTGTCGATCGACGCGGGCGCCCAGTACTTCTGACCGCGCGGCCGCCCCGGGCACCGGCTCGGGGCGGCCGGCGGGTCACCTCACCGGTGCCGTGTTGATGCCCGGCAGGATCATGTGGCCGGCGTCGACCGGGATGGTCACGCCGGTGACCTTCGCCGCGAGGTCCGAGTTTGAGGTAGAGCACGGTGTCGGCGATGACCTGCGGCGACATGAAGGTGGTGCCCTTGAGGGCGTGGAACGAGTAGCCACCCTCGATCATGTCGGCCTCGGTGCCGCCCTCGTGACCGGCGAACATGTCCCAGGCGCCCTGGTGGTCGGTCATCGGCGTCTTGATCGCCGCGGGGTGCACCGAGTTGCAGCGGATGCCGTGCGGCGCGAGTTCCAGGGCGATGTTCTTCATGAGCCCCACGACGGCGTGCTTGGCCGCCACGTAGTGGGCGTAGTTCGGCCCGGGCTCGAGACCGTTGATGGACGACGTGATGACGATCGACCCGGTCTGGCGCTCGATCATGTGCGGTGCGACCGCCTTGGCCGACTTCCAGACGCCGGTGAGGTTGACCCCGATCATCTCGTCCCACGCCTGCTCCGACAGCTCCCAGAAGGCGCCCTGGGTCCAGATGCCGGCGTTGGCGATCAGGATGTCGATCTGGCCGAACTCGGCGAGGCCGCGGCGGACGGCCTCGTCCATCTGCTCCTGGGAGCGGACGTCGGCGGTCACCGCGAGCGCGCGTCGGTCGAGGGCCTCGACCTGGCGAACCGTCTCGTCGAGGTCGTCCTGCGTCGCCATCCGGTAGGGACGGTCTCGAGTTGGTCGGCGATGTCGACCAGCACGACGTCGGCGCCCTCGCGGGCGCAGGTGGTGGCGTGCGCCCGGCCCTGACCGCGCGCGCCGCCGGTGATGAGGGCGACCTTGCCGTCGAGCATGCCCATCGGTGTTCTCCTCGTGTCGTGGTGGGCTCACAGCTGGCCGCCGGCGTCCACCACGTGGGTGGTGCCGGTGACGTAGCGGCCGTCGTCGGAGACCAGGTAGAGGACGGCGTTGGAGATGTCGACCGCCTCGATCGCCGGGATCGGCAGCTTGTTGAGGGTGAGCGCGGCCTCCTCGAAGTCCGCGCGGGTCGGGTGCTCCAGGTCGGGGCGGAACAGCCGGTAGGTGGGCTCGTTGAGGATCATGTCCGTCGCCACGGTCGTCGGGTGGATCGTGTTGACCCGGATGTTCTGCGGGGCGAGCTCCTTGGCCAGCACCTTCGCGAGCATGATGAGCCCCGCCTTGGCCGCGGAGTAGTGCGCCGTGTTCGGGTTGGCGTAGATGGCGGCCAGGGAGCTCGTGAGGACCACCGAGCCGCCGCGTCCGCCCGCGACGATGTGCGGCACGGAGGCGCGGATGGTCTTCCACACGCCGGTGAGGTTGACGTCGATCATGGTCGACCAGGTCTCCTCGTCCATCTCCAGGCTGGAGGCGGGCGTGGAGATGCCGGCGTTGGCGAGCACGATGTCGAGCCGGCCGAGCTGGGCCACGCCGTCCTCGACGGCCCGGGTCAGCCCGGCGAGGTCGCGGACGTCGACCTCGGCCGCGACGATCCGCCGGTCGAGCGCCTCCACCTGGCGGACGGTCTCGGCCAGGTCGTCCGGCGTCGCGGTGGGGTAGGGGACGGTCTCCACCTGCTTGCAGACGTCGACGGCGATGATGTCGGCGCCCTCCTCGGCCAGCCGTACCGCGTGGCTGCGGCCCTGTCCCCGCGCGGCACCGGTGATGAAGGCGACCTTGCCCTCGACGCGTCCCATGACGATCTCCTCTCGTGGCCCCGGCGGCGACGGCCGGGTGTGACCTGGACCGCAGGTTATGGCACCCGGTGTCACAAGTGGAAGGGGGCGGCTCGGGTCGCGATGGGGCAGGCTGCCGGGGTGGTGGAACGGGGGAGGCCGGCGAGTGGTGACCGGGGTGGCCGGCCGGCGGTGACCAGCGCGCACGAGCTGGCGGCCGTCGCGCAGCGGCTGTTCGTGGCCCGGGGCTTCGACGAGACCAGCGTCGACGACATCGCGGGGGCGGCCGGGATCAGCCGCCGCACCTTCTTCCGGTACTTCCCGACGAAGGCCGACGTCTGCTTCGCCGACTCGCCGGCCGAGCTCGCCCGGCTGCGGGAGGGGCTGGCCGCCGCTGACCCCGGCGAGCCGTACCGCCCGGCGATCGTGCGTGCCGTCGTCGCCGCCCTCCGGTTCCCCCCGGAGGAGCGGGAGTGGGCCTGGCAGCGGGCGCAGCTGGTGCTGGGCGAGCCGGTCCTACAGGCACACGCGACGCGGATCTACGCGCAGTGGCGCGGGGTGGCCGCCGAGTTCGCGCGCGGCCGGCCGCACTCCGACGACCTCTTCCCGGTCGCCGTCGGGCACGCGGTGCTCGCCGCCACCCTGGCCGCGCACGAGCACTGGATCGCCCACCCGGGCAGCGACCTGGGGGCGGCCCTGGCCCGCATGCTCGACCTCCTGCTCCCGCCCGAGCCGCCGGCGGGCTGAGCGGGCGCCGCGGCCGGGGGTGCGGTTGCCTCGTGGCACGCGGTGTCATTACCGTCGCTTGCGCCGGCGGGTCCGTCCCGCGGCGTGACCTCCCGGGCGGACCGGGGTACGAGGAAGGGGATCCGGGCGACGGGTGCACCCGCCGTTCCCGGCCCCGGGACCGAGGAGCCGACCACGATTCCGCACAGCCACCCCACGCCACTGCCGGGCGAGGACGACGTCCTCGACGACGTCGTCGGTGAGGACGTCGTCGTCACCGGCCACCGGGTCACCCACGAGGCGGGGTCCTCGGTGCGGGAGATCCGCCGCCGGGTGGCCCGCCACCTGGTCGGCCGGGAGCGCGAGCTCGACCTGCTGCTGGCCGCCGCCGCCGCGGGCCGGGACGTGCTCCTCGAGGGGCCGCCCGGCACGTCGAAGTCGACGCTGCTGCGGGCGATCACCGCGGAGTGGGGTGTGCCGCTGGTGTTCGTCGAGGGCAACGCCGATCTCACGCCCACCCGGCTGGTCGGGCACCACGACCCGGCGCGGGTGCTGCGCGAGGACTACTCGCCGGACAACTTCGTGCCCGGCCCGCTGGTCGAGGCGATGCGCACGGGCGGGTTCCTGTACGTCGAGGAGTTCAACCGCGCGCCCGAGGACACCCTCAACACCCTGCTCACCGCGATGGCCGAGCGGCGGATGGCCGTCCCCCGCGTCGGCACGGTCGAGGCGCTGCCGACCTTCCGGGTCATCGCCTCGATGAACCCCTACGACACCATCGGGACGACCCGCCTCTCCACCTCCGTCCACGACCGGCTGGTGCGGCTGGCCATCGGCTACCAGGACGCCGAGGCGGAGCGCGGGATCGTCGGCCGCCGCACGGGGGTCGAGTCGCCGCGGCTGGTCGCCGACGCGGTGGCGCTGACCCGGGCCACGCGCGGGCGGGACGACGTCCGTCAGGGCAGCAGCGTGCGCGGGGCCATCGACCTCGCCCTCGTCGCCGCGCAGCTGGCCGCGATGCGCGACGTCCCTCTGCCCGACGAGCCCTCGGTGCAGCCGCCGCGCGGGCTGCCCGAGGACTACACCGCCGTCGTCCTGGACGCCCTGCTGCTCGCGCTGTCGGGCCGGATCTTCCTCGACGAGACGGTGGAGACCACGCCGGAGGCCGTGCTCCGCGAGATCTGGGAGGACCACTACCTGCTCGAGCCCTCGGCGGCCGACCCCGGTTGAAGAGCCGTCGAGGCCGACTCCCCGGTCACCCGGCGGGACCGCAGCCGGCCGGGAACGCCCCGGGGGCTCAAGCCGCTGCGCCGCAAGCCCAAGCAGCTGACCGAGCAGCCCGCGCTGTACCGGCCGGCACCCGGCGGGGCGGGTCTCGCGCTGTCGTCGGGGGACCGGCGGCGGGACCGGGCGCCGGCGCACCCCCCGGGCGGGACGACGCCGGCGACGACCGACGAGCCGGCCGAGCTCGTCGCGCTCGCCGACCTCACGTCCGAGAGCTCGGCCGACCAGGAGACCCGGCGCCGGGCGCGGTCGATCGCCCGGCGGCTGGCCGTGCCGCGCCCGCCCCGGGACCGGCGGCCGCGGCGCGGGGTGGGAGAGCTGACCAGCCTGCCCTGGAGCGGCGGCTCCGACGAGCTCGACCTGGAGCGGACGCTGGAGCTGCTGGCCGCCGACCCGTTCCCGGAGGAGCGGGACATCATCGTCCGCGAGCGGGTGCGGCAGCGCCGCTCGGTGGTGCTCGTGGTCGACGTCTCCGGGTCGATGAAGGGCGAGCGGGTGCGGACGGCGGCCGCCACGGTCGGCGCGCTGGCCGGCGAGCTGGCCCGTGACCAGGTCGCCGTCGTCGCGTTCTGGTCCGACGCGGCGGTGCTGGTCCGGCTCGGCGAGCAGGTCGCTCCGCTCGCCGTCCTGGACCTGCTGCTCCGCGTGCCCACGCAGGGGCTGACCAACGTGACGTTCGCGCTGGAGACCGCTGCGAAGCAGCTGCCCGGCGCGCCGGCCCGCGACGCCCGGGTGCTGCTGCTCAGCGACTGCGTGCACAACGCCGGGCCCGATCCCCGGCTGACCGCCGCCCGCCTGCCCCGGCTGGACGTGCTGCTGGACGTCTCCGGGGAGAAGGACGTCGACCTGGGCCGCGACCTGGCCCGCCTGGGCCGCGGCCGGCTCCGGACGGTCCGGGACCACCGCGACGTCGCCGGCGCGTTGACCGCGGTGTTCGCGGACTGACCGGCACTCGGCCAGCAGGGACCGCCAGGACCCGGCCAGCAGCCTGACCGGGTGCTGGCAGGAGGTGGGCCGCGTGGACAGGGCCGGCTACGACCGGGGCAGCACCCGCCGGGACGTCGCGACGAGGATGGCGCCGACGACGCCGAGGGCCCCGATCCCGAGGGCGACCCGGGGACCGCGTCCGACCTCCTGTGCTGCCACGCCTCTGTCGGGCCGGCCCATCGCCACCTCCCGGGTGGTCCGTCGAGTGCCGTCGTCGTCCGGCCTGGTGCCAGGTACCCCGCCCGCCGGTTCGCGCAACCGCTGCGCTACCCCCGGCGCGCCGCAGCGGCCGCCGCGACCCGGGAGCCCGCCGCCCGTGCCGCCGCGACGGCGGCGAGGGCGCGTGCGGCGGCGCGTTCCGCGGGGGTCGCCGGACG
>NZ_JALPKQ010000085.1:0-10649 GCF_051383655.1 Geodermatophilus sp. CPCC 205761 | reverse complement strand
TGACCAGCTTCTCCTGGTTCTCGGGGAACAGGGAATCGTCGAGGAAGTGCATGTCAATTCTCCATGTCGAAGGCTGAATCGGAGCGGAAGAGTTGCCATTTCGCGGCGTGCCGAAGTGCAGGGGAATGCTCTGGAGGACCGGCACGAGCCTTGGGCGCGGGATTCGCGCCCCACCCCGTATGCAATAATTGTGAGGGCCGTGAGGTGGGAAGGCTGCACCGTTCCAGTCAGATTCCTTGACCTTTTCGGACACCCGCGGACGTGGCGCACGATTCGACACTGGAGCTCGAGCTCCCCTGTCGTGTCGACAGGACCTCGCTGCCCGGAGCGGAACTGCAGGAGAACGCGAGGTCGCTCCCCCATCGTCGACGCACTGGCGCACGGGCGTCGTCGGCGTCTGGCCCGCGCTCCACGTCGGCGAACCGGGACGGCAACTGGAGGGGACACGTCATGGGCGACCCGGCACCGTCCTACGGCGCTTCGAGGTCCTCGCGGAGCGTGCCGGCCTCCGCGGCGTCACGCTCCACACCCTGCGGCACTCCGCGGCGAGCTTCCTGCTGGCCGCCTGCACCCACACCAAGGTCGTCCAGGAGCACCTCGGACACTCCTCGTACGCCGTCACCGCCGACATCTACAGCCACGTAGGTCCCGCCCAGCAGCGCGAGGCGACCGACCGGCTCGACGAGGCGCTCCGCTGGTGACCGTTGCAGCCGAGGGCTCCATGGCGCTGCTCGCCGCCGCTCCGACTCCGCAGAGGAGGTGGCGCAGCCGGCCCTGATCGCGTCATGAGTCCAACCCGCAGAACCTCCGCACGGCCGCGAGCTACACCACCCAGCGGTACGTCACCCGAGGTACCGGCCGGTGACGCTGTCCGGGTGTGCAGCGAGGGCGCCGGGCGGGCCGGTGACGACGACGGTGCCGCCGTGGGGCCCAGCGCCGGGCCCCAGCTCCACGACGTGGTCCGCCGCGCCGATCACCACAAGGTCGTGGCTGGCCGCCACCACCGTGGCCCCCCGGTCGACCAGGCGGTGTAGGTGCGTCACCAGCATCTCGACGTCGGCCGGGTGCAGGCCGGTGGTCGGCTCGTCGAGCAGGTAGACCGTCTCCGGGCCGCCGCCGCGGCGGGGCCGGGCGAGCTCGGTGGCGGTCTTCAGCCGCTGCGCCTCGCCGCCGGACAGCTCGGTCGCCGGCTGCCCGAGCCGCAGGTAGTGCAGGCCGACGTCTCGGAGCGCCGTGAGAGGGCCGCCGACCGCGGGCACGGCGATGAAGAACCCGGCGGCCTCCTCGACCGTGAGGTCGAGGACCTCCGCGATCGTCGCTCCCCGGTAGGTCACCTCGAGCGTCTGCGGGTTGTATCGGGCTCCGTCGCAGGTGGCGCAGCGCGCGTAGAGCGACGGCAGGAAGAGCAACTCGACGCTGACCCACCCCTCCCCCTCACAGTCGGGGCAGCGGCCGGCCGGCCGGTTGAAGGAGAACCGGCCGGCGTCGTACCCCCGGCGGCGCGCCTCGGCGGTCGCGGCGAACAGCGCACGCACGGCGTCGAACAGGCCGGTGTAGGTAGCCAGGTTGGACCGCGGGGTGCGCCCGATCGGGGTCTGGTCCAGCCGGACAACGCGCCACCCGCCGCCCTCGAGCGCGGCCGCCGCCTCGTCGAGCAGGCTGCTCTTCCCCGAGCCCGACACCCCGGTGACGACCGTCAGCACCCGGCGCGGCAGGTCGACGTCGATGCCGCGCAGGTTGTGGCGGGACAGCCCCCGCAGCGTGATGTGCTCGTCGGGGGCGCGCGCCGGCCGCGGCGCCACCGGGGCTCCCCCGAACAGGTACCGGCGGGTGACCGAGGCGGCGACACCGGCCAGCTCCGCCACCGGCCCGCTGTGCAGCACCCGACCCCCGGCGACCCCGGCGCCGGGCCCGACGTCGACCAGCCACTCGGCCTGCCGCACCACGGCCATGTCGTGCTCGACGACGAACACCGAGTTGCCCGCCGTCCGGAGTCGCCGCAGCACCTCGACGACGGCGGCGGTGTCGGCCGGGTGCAGTCCCGCGGAGGGCTCGTCGAACACGTAGACGACGCCGAACAGGCCGGCCCTGACCGTCGCCGCCAGCCGCAGCCGCTGCAGCTCCCCGGCCGACAGCGTGGGCACCGGCCGGGCCATCGTCAGGTGCCCCAGACCGAGCCCGGTCAGCGTCCCGATGCGCTCCACCAGGTCCTCGACCAGACCCTTGCCGACCGGGGAGGCGAGGTCGGCTCCGGTCAGCAGCGCGGCCAGCTCGTCGAGCGGCAGCGCGGTCACCTCGTCGATGGCGTGCCCGCCCACGGTGACCGCCAGGGCCTCCTGCCGCAGCCGCCGGCCGGCGCACGCGGGACAGTCCGCCGTCTCGACGAACTGCAACGCCCGTCGCCGGAGCGCCTGGCTCTTCGTCGTCGCGATCGTGTGCAGCACGTACCGGCGGGCGCTCGTGTAGGTGCCCTCGTAGGGGCCCTGCACGGTCGTCGCGTCGCGGACCGGGGTCACGGTGACCACCGGCTGCTCGTCGGTGAACAGGATCCAGTCCCGTTCCTCCTGCGGCAGCTCCCGCCAGGGGCGGTCCACGTCGTGCCCCAGGGCGCCGAGGATGTCGCGGAGGTTCTTGCCGTGCCAGGCACCCGGCCAGGCCGCGATCGCCTTCTGCCGGACGCTCAGAGACGGATCGGGGACCAGCCTCTCCTCAGTGGTCCGGTACGTGCGGCCCAGCCCCGAGCAGGCCGGGCAGGCGCCCGCGTGCGTGTTCGGCGAGAACGCCTCGGAGTCCAGCGGGGGCGCGCCCTGCGCCGCCGTGCCGGCGCGCGAGAACAGCAACCGAAGCGTGTTCGACAGCGCCGAGAGGCTGCCCACCGTGGAACGGTCGGTGACCCCACCGCCGCGCTGTTGGCGCAGCGCGACCGCCGGGGGCAGGCCGCCGACGTCGTCCACGTCGGGGGCCGCCACCTGGGTGATCAGCCGGCGCGCGTGCGGGGCGAGCACCTCCAGGTACCGGCGCTGCGCCTCGGCGAACACCGTGCCGAAAGCCAAGGACGACTTTCCCGACCCGGAGACGCCGGTGAACGCGACCAGCGCGTCGCGCGGGACGTCGACGTCGACGTCGCGCAGGTTGTGCACGCGGGCACCGCGCACCCGGACGAACCCGCCGCTGGGATCGGTCTCCGGGGCCGGCGGCTCAGCCACCGATGCAGGACATCGCGATCCGGGCCGGCGCCGGTCCGGCCTCCTCGGCGAGCGCGCCCCGGGCGCGGGTACAGCTGCCGCAGAACGGGGCGGTCACCTCGACCAGCCGGGCCACGAGCTCGACGACGTCGCGCCGCAGCTCCGGCTCCCCACCGGTGAGCCGGATCTTGCGCACCGCGAGCGCCTCGAGGACCCTGCCCACCCGCACCAGCTCGTCGACGTCGAGCAGCTCCCGGCGCGGCAGGAAGCGCCGCGCCGGGCCGAGCGCCTTCCGGGGCGTGCAGTGCGTGCAGCGGACGTTGCACCGGTCGGTCACCGAGATCCGCAGGTCCTGCTGTTGCCGCACGCGCCGGTCGACGACGGCGCGGGCAGCGGCCGGCGCGGCGACGTCGCCGGCCGGATGCCCCGGCGGGGCCACCGCGGTCACGGGACGACGAGCGCCGGGGGGTCCCCGGCCTTCCGGACCTCCACCAGGTTGTCCGAGTACACCCCCGCGTTGCCCAGCATGTTGTGCCGGTCGGCGGTGATCGAGTTGACCGTGCTGCCAGAGCTCCTGCTCTGCCAGTGCCCGACGTTGGCCATGACCACCCCCGGCATCAGCGCGTCCTCGATGACGGCGGGGCCGGTGAAGCCGCCGCGGTCGTTGAACACCCGCACCGTCTCCCCGCCGACGATGCCGCGGTCGGCGGCGTCGGCCGGGTGGATGAACACGCGCTGCTCGCCCTGCACGGCCTGCTTGTCCGAGGCGTTGGCGTACTGACTGTTGAGGAAGGCGTGCGGCTTGGGCGAGACGATGTTGAGCGGGTACCGCTTGGCCAGCTCCGGGTCGGACTCCGGCGACTCGAAGGGCGGCACGTAGTCCGGCAGCGGGTCGACGTAGCCGCCGGGCTGCATGGCCTCGTACATCGACCGCCACACGGGGACGACGAAGTTGCCGCCCTCGGCGAGGCTCGACCGGAACTCGCACTTGCCCGACGGGGTCGGGAAGTTGCCCTCGGCGTGTGGCGCCCGCTCGCCCGGCAGGCCGACGTCGAGGCGGGCCCAGCCGGTCTGCTTGAGCGTCTCGAGCGTGATGCCCTGCAGCGCCGGGGCGTCCCAGTCGTGGAAGTCGACGAGCATCTCCTCGTCGGTGCGCTTCCAGTAGTCGTCGTCGAACCCCATCGTCGCGGCCAGGCGCCGGAACAGCTCGACGTTGGGCACGCAGTCGCCGGGTGGGGCGATGGCCGGCTGGTTGAGCGAGATGTAGAGGTGGCCCCAGGTGACCATGATGTCGAGCTGCTCGGCCTGCATGGTCGCGGGCAGCACGAGGTCGGCGAAGCGCGCCGTGTCGGTGATGAAGTGGTCGCTGACCACCGTGAAGAGGTCCTCGCGCATCAGCCCCTGCATCGTCTTCGTCTGCGCCGGGCCCTGCGAGACCGGGTTGGAGTTGTAGACGAACAACGACTTGATCGGCGGGTCCAGGGCCATCTCGCCGGTCAGCGCCATGCCCAGGTCCAGCTCGTTGACCACCCGGGTGCCCTCGGGGATCCACTGCGGCATGCAGATCCGGTCGAACAGCGTGGGGAACTCCCAGATCGGCATCTCCATCGTGCCGCCGCCGACGTGTCGCCAGGCTCCGACCAGCGCCGGCAGGCAGGTGATGGCCCGGATGGCCTGGCCGCCACCACGGCTGCGCTCGATCGCCACACCCTGGCGGATCGCCGCCGGCTGGCTGGTCGCGTACTCGCGGGCCAGCGTGCGGATGTCCTCGGCGGGGATGCCGGTGATCTCCGCGACCCGCTCCGGCGGGTAGGCCGCCGCGCGCTCGGCCAGTTCGTCGTAGCCGACCGTGTACCGCTCGACGTAGTCGGTGTCGGTCAGCCCCTGCGCGATGATCTCGTGGATCAGCCCCATGGCCAGCGCGCCGTCCGTCCCGGGCCGGATGGGGATGTGCCAGTCGGCCTGATTCGCCGTGCGGGTGCGGACCGGGTCGATGACGACGATCTTGGCGCCGTTCTCCTTCCGCGCCTGCAGGATGAACGGCCAGCCGTGGATGTTCGTGCTGGTCATGTTCATGCCCCAGACGACGATGTACTTCGCGTGCACCATCGACTCCACGTCGAGGCCGCCGGTGCCCCCCACCGTCATGTGCCAGGCGGTCGAGGAGCCCGACTCGCAGTAGGTCTTCTCCGCGACGGTCGACCCGAGCCGGTTGAAGAACGCGTCGCCGGAGGTCAGGCCGTTGAGCACGCCCTGATGCCCGAGGTAGGCGTGCGGCATGATCGCCTGGCTGCCGTACTCGTCGATGATCGCCGTCCAGCGCTGCTTGATCTCGGCGAGCGCCTCGTCCCAGGTGATCGGCTCGAACTCTCCGGCGCCCTTCGGGCCCACCCGGCGCATGGGGTGCATCAGCCGGTCGGCCTGGTAGTGGTGCTCGGGGAAGTTCTTGAGCTTGACGCAGAGGCGCCCCTTGGTCATCGGGTGGTCGGGATCGCCCTGGACGTCGACGAGCCGACCGTCGTCGACGGTGTAGAGCATGGCGCAGGTGTCCGGGCAGTCGTGTGGGCACGCGCCGCGGACGATCGTCAGTTCCTTGCCGCGCAGGCCGGCATCGGGTGCGAGCGTCATCGGGAGGACCTCCACGGAAGAGACGGAATGGGCGACCACCGGCCCGTGCGGAAGCGGGGTCCGAGGTCGTCATCTCAGCCGATCCGGCGTTACAGAGGTGTGTCGGAGGAATGAAGATGTGCGCGCGCCGGGACGGCGTCCATGGCCACCGTTTCCGCGGCACCGGAAAGTGTGGAGATGAATCGAAAATCGCCGCGTCGGCGCCGTTTCGCGGGCATGTCGCTCCAGCTCAGGGCGCTGGACGGCCGCCGGCCTCGGAATTCCGGCGGTTTCCGCCGCGACCGGACAATGGCACCCTGACGGCTGTTGCACCGGCGCCTCGGCCATTCCACCCGGCGTCGCTCCCCGGTGCGCACCGCTCGGTCCCCGACCCGGAGGAGCACGGGATGCCCACGATGCCGCAGGCCCTGGAGTACGCGCGTTCGGCCGTCTCTGCCGAGGACTACGAGCCTTGCGAGGTCGGCGGCGAGCCCGCCCTCCCTGCACGGTCACCGAGCCGTACGAGAAGCTCGGCACCACCAGCGGCTGACGCCGTTCGCAGGGGCGGCGAGTGACCGCCACCCAGCCACGGGCCGTCGACGACCACCCCTCCTGCGGCTGCGCCGCACCGCGGGCCACCACGCCGCCCGCTGTCCCGACCGATCCGGTGGCCGCGGCGTTCAGCGCCTGGATGCACACCTGCCGGTCCGCGGGCTGGCATCCCGCCGTCAGCGGCGAGACGGTGACGGTCGACGCCGCCCGCGACCGCGTCACCTCCGCGGAGCTGCGCGCCCGGCACCCGGTGCCCGCTTACCGGGCCGCGGCCATGGACGGCATCGCGGTGACCAGCGGCCCCGACCCGCGCGAGGGGCCGGTCGAGCTGGGCCCGGCGGAGTTCGACCGCGTCGACACCGGCGACCCGGTGCCGGACGGCCGCGACGCGGTCGTCATGCGCGAACAGGTCGCCTTCCTGCCCGACGGGAGCGCGGTGGTCACCGGCCCGTGGCCCTCCCCCGGCCGCCACCTGCGGCGGATCGGCGAGGACGTCGAGTCCGGGGCCGTCGTGCTCCCCGCCGGGCACCGCATCCGGCCCGTGGACGCGGCGGCGCTCGCGGCGGTCGGGCACACCACCGTGAGCGTGCGCCGCCGTCCGGTCGTGGCGATCGTGCCGACCGGCGACGAGATCCGGCCGATCGGCTCTTCGCTGCGCCCCGGCGAGATCCTGGACACCAACTCGCTGATGCTCGCCGGCCTGTCCGAGGACGCCGGCTGCACGGCGCTGGCCCTGCCGGTCGTCCCGGACGACCCCGACCGGATCACCGCGGCCCTGGCCCACGCCGCGGAACGCGCCGACCTGGTCCTGGTGATCGCCGGCTCCAGCGCCGGACGCGACGACCACACCGGTTCGGTTCTCGACCGGCTGGGCCGGGTCGCGGTGCGCGGCGTCGCGATGCGGCCCGGGCACCCGGTCCTCCTCGGGGTGTTGGAGTGCGAGCGGATCGTGCCCGCCGTCGGCGTGCCGGGCTACCCGGGATCGGCCGAGCGGGCCTTCGCCTGCTTCGTGCGGCCGTTGCTGGACCGGCTCCTGGGTCGCGAATGCGATCCGGTCACGGAGCGCGCGATCCCCGCCCGGCTGGCCGTCGCGCTCCGGTCACCGGAGCACGTCGAGGACCACGTCCGCGTCCGGCTCGCCCGGATCCCCCACCCGCGGACCGCCGAGGAGCGACTGGTCGCCGCCCCCCTGCCCCGCGGCGCCGGCGCGCTGACCACGCTCGTGCAGGTGGAGGCGGTGCTGCGAATCCCCGCCGGTACGGGAGAGCTCCCCGCCGGGACCGCCGTCCTGGTGGCGCCCGTCGCCGGCGCCCCGTGCGCGCCGGACACCGTGGTCGTGCGGGGACGGCGATCGGCCGCAACGGAGGCCCTGGTGGACGTGCGCGCCGCGGAACTGCCGGCCGGGGCGGTGGCCTGGGTGGCGTGTCCCGAGGCCGACGCGATCGACTCCCTGGCCGACGGGCTCTGCCATGCCGCCGCGCTGGCCCTGCCGCTCCGGCAGGGGCGGCCGGACGAGCGCGCCATCGCCGCCCACGCGCGGCGGCTGGGCCCGATCACCGTCCTCGAAGTCGCGCGCACCGCCGACCTCGTCGAGGTGCTGGTCGTTCCTGGGGCGTCCGCCTCGTGCCGGCCGGTCGAGGGGCTGCGCGCCGCCCTGGGCTCCATGGCCTTCCGGCGCCGCCTGCGCGACCGCACGGTCGCCCTCGAAGGCCCGCCGCGTGCTACCCGTTGACGTCAACCGGGTCCTTGTGCCGCCTGGGACACGCTTGTGGACCTCTGCCGCGGGGGCCGGGTCCGCTCGGTGGACGTCACCAGTCGGCGACTTTCTCCGGTACTTCTCCAGCGAGTCTCCTGGTTGCCCTGCTGGATCGCTCAGTGCAGAACCGTCAGCATCGACGCCGAGCCGGAGCTCGGGCTGAACGCCTCGACGGGTAGCGGGTGCCGAACGCCCCGCGGACCAGCGCAGGATCGCTGCGCAGCTGCAGCACCGGCGTCATCCGACGAGCCGACGCCGTGGGCATGGCGGCCAGCCTGTACGTGACCGGCACCCACGTCGCGTCGGTCGAGCACGACCCGCTCCGGGACGGCCGGGACCTGCGCCGCGCGGTGGCGTTGGCCCACGCAAGGCCGACGACGCTGACCGTCGACGGCGGCTTCAGCGCGGTGTGAGTTCGGCGTGGTGGGTCGCACGAGAACCAAGCGTGACCTAATGGTGGTCATCAGTGGGGGTCACACCGCCCTGGCAAGCGGCCAGGGGCCGTTCCGGATCTCTCCGGATACGGCCCCTGAACTGCGGTTTCCCGCTGTCGGGCTGACAGGATTTGAACCTGCGACCCCTTGACCCCCTGTCATTCGATGGGTCGACGACATCGCCGGACTGCCTCGGCTGTCAGGCATGTCGACCGCTTGGTCTGCCGCGTCACCTGACACGTTGCGACAACGGTGGCGGACGCCCCAGCGCCAGACTCAGGTGGCCTGAGGGGACAGTGTCGGGCGGGTAACGGCATGCATGTGGCCGCCGTGCGTGACGGGTGATCACTCCGGGCGGCGAGTTCATGGCCATGGCCCCCGGATCGCCAGCTACATGCGATCGTCGGAGGATGACCGACACGCGCGCTCGAACTGCTGTGCACAGCGCACTTGCCACGAGTTTGTGCGACTCTCAGGCTGGTGCCATGCATCTCAGTCGGCTGATGAAGACTCGCGAGTTCACCTACTCTGTCCGGGGAAACGCTGCGACATTCGATGACGTGTTACCGGATTTCGACCGCAACGAGCGACTTGGGATCGTCAGCCGCACCGCGGGATCGTCTCTCCGAGCAGCTGGATTGCTACTGGCCGCCGTCGG
The DNA here is from genome assembly GCF_051383655.1 of Geodermatophilus sp. CPCC 205761. Taxonomy (NCBI): domain Bacteria; kingdom Bacillati; phylum Actinomycetota; class Actinomycetes; order Geodermatophilales; family Geodermatophilaceae; genus Geodermatophilus; species Geodermatophilus sp. CPCC 205761. The sequence goes on along the minus strand of NZ_JALPKQ010000085.1, from coordinate 1,457 downwards.
CCGCTTCTACGAGATCAGACTCGCGGAGTCCGAGGACTTCTACGCCTACCCCAACTTCTTCGTCTTCCACGTAGGAGATCTGCACGGCTACCACGGCATGATCGACGTCTGGCCGGAGCACAAGGAAGTCATCGTGGGCAAGGGCCCTGAGTCCATCGTCAGTGCCGTCAACGACCGCGGCATCACGCGCCTGCTCATCGAAGAGGCGCCCAGGGCGCGAGGCCTGATGGCACGAGAGACGGTAGAGGGACTGCGCGAGAGTCTGAAGACGGCTTATACCTTCGATCCGTTCGGGGCCGGTCTAGATGGCGCCGACGTGGTCGTCACGCCATCCTCGACCGCGGTCGGAAGTATTGCCGAGAGTGCTCGAGCTTCGAGTTCCATCCTCGGCAGCGAATTGGCCGAGCATCTGGCGAGCAGGGCCGCAGAACCTCAGTTCTTCCGCCCCCTCGGCGTCGAAGAAGTCTTCTCGGTGCTGTCCGGCTACGGGGAATCCGATCCGGACCTGACTTTCTCCTCGGACTATCAAAGAGCGCACGCACTCACAGAGTCGGACATGGATCGGCATCGCTACGCCGTGGGAACCAGCGTGCGGCCGGGTGACGCTGCGGAGTGACGCCCCGTGGAGTTTCCCATCGGACGAGTGCAGGACGTCGGAGGAGACGTGGGCGGCGATCAGGGTTCGTCGACGGGCACGCGGGCGGCCACTCTGCCGGTGACGAGGTCGACGTCGACGAGTCCGTCTCTCTGAGCCGCGGCGACGAGTCGCAAGGAGAACCCGTTTCGTCTCAGCGCGTGGATCGTCGTGTCCGGGCGTCCACGGAGGAAGGCCCTCATCTCCCCGTGTGACCTGCGGTAGCCGGCGCGAGGAGTGGCCTCCCCACGGCCATCGCCCCCCTCCCGGGATCTGACCGCGCAGAAGCCGTGCCGACGACACGGGACGATCTCGCCCACGTCGGGAACGAACGTGGGGGCCTCGTAGGTGAGGACCTTGTCGCACCACAGCGTTGCGGTGTAGCTCCGGCGCGCCCTCTCGCTGAGGAAGGTGGTCGGCATTCCGTCACGTCTCCTCTGGGTCGAGAATCCGGCAGGCGATGCCCGACCCAGGCTCCTCCCCGGGTGCGGGTCTGGGGATCGGGGGAGAACACGGGCCGCCCCCTCGATGGAAGACCCGGCCTGTCCTCAGGGGCGAGCCGATCGACCGCGCCCGGGACATAGCGCTCGTCCCGCCCACCGGGGCGCGGAGACGCGGCGCAGCTGGATGTCCTCGACCACGATGGTCAGGGAGTTCCCGGTCACGATCACCGGCTGGAGCGAGGTGAGACCGAACGGGCCGTGGCCTGGCCGTTGCTCCTCAGCCCTTGCGGGCGGCGATCTGCTCGGTGGCCTGCGGCACGACGGTGTTCAGGTCGCCGACGACGCCGAAGTCGGCCAGCTCGAAGATCGGCGCCTCGGGG
>NZ_JALPKQ010000084.1:0-10763 GCF_051383655.1 Geodermatophilus sp. CPCC 205761 | reverse complement strand
CCCCGAGGCGCCGATCTTCGAGCTGGCCGACTTCGGCGTCGTCGGCGACCTGAACACCGTCGTCCCGCAGGCCACCGAGCTGATCACCGCCCGCAAGTAGAAGGACCTCGCTGCCCCCCACGCCTCGCTGGCGCTCGGCGCGGGACCCTGCAGCGAGGCCACGTCGGGCGCCGACCCCCTCCGGGGTCGGCGCCCGACGCGTGTCCGGGAAGCCGCCGACGGGTGCGGCGGTTGGCGGGGAGGTGGACGTGGGCGACGGCGGAACGGCCGGGGCGGGGATCCTCGACCGGCGGCACCGGCTGCCCACGGCCGGGCTGCTCCTGCTGGTCACCTTCGTCGCGTTCGAGGCGATGGCGGTCGGGACGGCGATGCCGACCGCGGTGGCCGAGCTCGACGGGCTGGCCTGGTACGGCTGGCCGTTCAGCGCCTACCTGGTCGCCTCGGTCGTCGGGATGGTGGTCGGCGGGGACCTGGGCGACCGTCGCGGACCGCGCGCGGCCCTGGTCGCGGGGGTCGGGCTCTTCGCGGCCGGGCTGCTGGCGGCGGGCCTGGCCGGCGACATGCTGCTGTTCGTCGCCGCCCGCGCGCTGCAGGGGCTGGGCGGCGGGCTGATCGCGGTCTCGCTGTACGTCGTCGCCGGGCAGGCCTACGAGGCGGCGCTGCGGCCCCGTCTGTTCGGCGCGATCTCCGCGGCCTGGGTGCTGCCGGCGCTGGTCGGGCCGCTGGTGGCCGGGCTGGTCACGACCCACGGGAGCTGGCGGTGGGTGTTCCTGGGGCTGCTGCCGCTGGTCGTCGTGAGCGTCCTGCTCGTCCTCCCGGCGCTGCGCGGGCTCGCCGCCCCGGCCGTCGCCGGAGGGCGGTGGCGAGCCGCCCGGACGGGCTGGGCCGCGCTCGCCGGCCTCGGGATCGCCGCGCTCCAGGTCGCCGGGCAGCGGCTGGACCTGGTCGCAGTGGCGGTCGCGCTCGCCGGGGTCGTCGCGCTCGGGGCGGGGTTGCGGCGGCTGCTGCCGGCCGGCGTCGTCCGGGCGCGGGCCGGCCTGCCCGCCGTCGTCGGGTCCCGTGGCCTGCTGGCCGGGGCCTTCTTCGGCATGGACGTCCTGCTGCCGCTCGCGCTCACCCAGCTGCACGGCTTCAGCCCGACCGCGGCCGGCATCCCGCTGACCGCCGGTGCGGTCGGCTGGGCGACCGCCTCCCAGCTGCAGGGCCGGCACCCCGGGGTGTCCCGCGCCCGACTGCTCCGGCTGGGGTTCGTGCTGCTGGCCGCGGGGGTCGGAGCCAGCGCGCTGGTCGCCGTCCCGGGGGTGGGCGGGTGGCCGGCGTACCTGACCTGGGCCGTGGCCGGGCTCGGCATGGGCCTGGGCATGCCGAGCGTCGGGGTCCTGCTCCTGGAGCAGTCGCCGGACCACCGGCGGGGTGCGGACTCCGCGGCCTTCCAGATCGCCGACGTGACCGGTTCGGCGCTGTGCGTCGGCCTGGTGGGCGTGCTCGTCGCCGCGGCGACCGCGTCGTTGCTGCCGCTGGCCGGCGCGGTGGTCGCCGCCGCGGTCCTCCTCGCCGCGCTGGCCGTCGTCGGTGCGCTGGTCGCGCCGCGGGCGGCCGCCCCGGTCGAGGAGGGCGCGGCCGAGCCCGCGGCTACGCTGGCTGCGTCATGACGTACCTGGACCACGCGGCGACCACGCCGGTGCTCCCCGAGGTGCTGGCTGCGATGACCGAGCAGCTGGGCCGCGTGGGCAACGCCTCCTCGCTGCACGCCAGCGGCCGCGCCGCACGCCGGGCCGCGGAGCAGTCGCGCGAGCGGCTCGCCGAGGCGCTGGGCGCCCGGCCGTCGGAGGTGCTCTTCACCGGCGGCGGGACCGAGAGCGACAACCTGGCGGTCAAGGGCATGTTCTGGGCCCGCCGGGACGCCGACTCGCGGCGCCGGCGGATCGTCGTCAGCCCCGCCGAGCACCACGCCGTCCTCGACAGCGTCGAGTGGCTGGCCAAGCACGACGGGGCCGACATCACCTGGCTGCCGGCCGAGCCGACCGGGCGGGTGACCCCCGCGCTGCTGGAGGCGGCGCTGGGCGACGGCACCGACGTCGCGCTGGCCAGCGTCATGTGGGCCAACAACGAGATCGGCACGGTCAGCGACCTCGCCGCGCTGGCCGAGGTGGCGCACGCCGTGGGCGTCCCGCTGCACACCGACGCGGTGCAGGCGGTCGGCCAGGTCCCGGTCGACTTCGGCGGCAGCGGCGTCGACGCGCTGACGATGACCGGCCACAAGCTGGGCGGACCCATGGGCGCCGGCGCGCTCCTGCTCCGCCGGGACGCCGAGTGCACCCCGCTGCTGCACGGCGGCGGGCAGGAGCGCGACGTGCGCTCCGGCACGCTGGACGTCGCCGCGATCGTCGGGCTCCAGGTGGCCACGACCGCGGCCGTGGCCCGCCGGGCGGAGCAGGCGACCCGGCTGTCGCGGCTGCGGGACCGGCTGGTCGCCGGCGTGATGGCCGAGGTGCCCGGCGTGCAGCTCAACGGCGCCCCCCTGGACGACGTCGTGGCCGGCGGGCCCGGGCGCCTGCCGGGGAACGCACACCTGTCCTTCCCCGGCGCCGAGGGCGACGCGCTGCTCATGCTGCTGGACGCCCGCGGCGTCGAGTGCTCGACCGGCTCGGCCTGCAGCGCCGGCATCGCGCAGCCCAGCCACGTGCTGCTCGCGGTCGGCGCCGACCCCGACCGGGCGCGCAGCTCGCTGCGGTTCTCCCTCGGCCACACGTCGGTGGACGCCGACGTCGACGTGGTGCTCGAGGTGATCGGCCCGGTGGTGGAGCGGGCCCGGCGGGCCGGGCGGGGGCGCCGGTGAGGTTGCTCGCGGCGATGAGCGGCGGGGTCGACTCGGCCGTCGCGGCGGCGCTGGCCGTCGACGCCGGGCACGACGTCACCGGCGTGCACCTCGCGCTCTCCCCGGACCGGCAGACCCTGCGCAGCGGGGCACGCGGCTGCTGCAGCGTCGAGGACGCCCACGACGCCCGCCGGGTCGCCGACGAGCTCGGCATCCCGTTCTACGTCTGGGACCTCGCCGAGCGGTTCACCGAGGACGTCGTCGAGGACTTCGTCGCCGAGTACGCGGCCGGCCGGACGCCCAACCCGTGCCTGCGCTGCAACGAGAAGATCAAGTTCGCCGCCGTGCTGGACCGCGCCCAGGCGCTCGGCTTCGACGCCGTCGTCACCGGCCACCACGCCCGGCTCGCCGACGGGCAGCTGCGGCGGTCGGTGGACGCGGCGAAGGACCAGTCCTACGTGCTCGCCGTCCTCACGCCCGGCCAGCTGGCCGGCGCGGTCTTCCCGCTGGGCTCGATGACCAAGCAGCGGGTGCGGGAGATCGCCGCGGAGCGCGGGTTCGCCGTCGCCACCAAGGCCGACTCGCACGACATCTGCTTCATCCCCGACGGCGACACGCGCGGGTTCCTCGCCCGGCGGCTGGGCGAGCAGCCCGGGCCGGTCGTCGACGCGGCCACCGGCGCCACGGTGGGGGAGCACTCCGGGGCCTACGGCTTCACCGTCGGGCAGCGGCGGGGCCTCGGCGTCACGGCCGGCGACTCCCGGCCGCGGTACGTGCTCGGCATCGAGCCGGTGTCCCGCACGGTCACCATCGGCACCGCCGACCTGACCGGCGTCGACGAGGTCCGCACCGCGCCGCCCACCTGGACGGGCCCGGCGCCGCGGCTGCCCCTGCGGGCGACCGTCCAGCTGCGGGCGCACGGCGCCCCGGTCCCGTGCGAGGTGACCGCCGACGAGGGCGGCGGCCTGCGGCTGCGGCTCGCCGACTCCCAGCGCGGGGTCGCGCCGGGGCAGAGCGCCGTGCTCTACGCGCCGGACGCCGACCGCGGCGACCTGGTGCTGGGACAGGGCACCGTGCTGGCCGCCGGGCGCGTCGTCCCCGCCTGACCGTCGGCTCCCCTCCGTGGCGGGGTACCGCCGTCCCCGCTAGCGTGCGGGACAGCCGGGCCCGGAAGCAGGACGAGGTGGCCCGACCACCCGCCGCCGGGCCCGCAGCCGGCCCGGTGCCCGCGCGCACCCTGGGGGTCCCATGCGCCGAACGCCTCCCGCCCGCACCCGTCCCGTCGCGGTCGGCCTGGCCACGGCCGCCCTGGTGGCCTCGGGGGTGGCCGCGGCCGGCCCGGCGACCGCCGAGGCGAGCGCCCGCGACGTCCCGGTCCAGCTGCTGGCGATGAACGACTTCCACGGCCGCATCTCGCTCACCACCGGCGGGGACAGCGAGCTGGTCACCGCTCCGGGCCCGGACGGCGTCTACGGCGAGGACGCGGCCGGCACCACCGACGACGTCGTCACCGAGGTCGGCGGCTCGGCGAACGTGGCCGCCACCGTCGCCCGCCTGGAGGCCGCCTTCGGGCAGGAGCACGGTGCGGACGCCGCCTCGTGGTTCGTCGGTGCCGGCGACCTGGTCAGCGCCTCGCCGTTCGAGTCGAGCGTCTTCAAGGACGAGCCGACCATCGAGGTCCTCAACGCGATGGGGCTGGACGTCTCCTCGGTCGGCAACCACGAGTTCGACCGCGGCACCCAGGAACTGCGCCGCATCTCCGCCGCCACCGACGGCACCTGGTCCGACGACGTCGCGGCGTGCGACGGCGTCACCGCGGGCGTGGACGGCTGCTTCGGCGAGGGCGAGCACGCCTTCACCGGCGCGGACTTCCCGTACCTGGCGGCCAACGTGATCGACCGGGAGACCGGCGAGCCGATGCTCCCGCCGTTCCAGGTGTTCGAGACGCCCACCGGACAGCGGGTCGCGCTCGTCGGGGTGGTCACCGAGACGACGCCGACGATCGTCGCGCCGACCGGCATCGCGGACGTGGAGTTCATCGACGAGGCCGAGGCGGTCAACCGGTGGGTGCCGCGCCTGCAGCGGCACGGCATCGAGGCGATCGGCGTCCTCATCCACGAGGGCGGCGAGGCCACCGGCCCGGCGGCGCTGGACCCCAACGGCTGCGACGCCCTGACCGGCCCCATCCTCGAGATCAACGACGCCGTCGACCCCGCCGTCGACCTCATCGTCAGCGCGCACACGCACCAGGCCTACAACTGCCGGCTCCCCGTGGCCGGCGGCGAGCCGCGGCTGGTCACCCAGGCCGGCTACTACGGCCGGCTGGTCACCGACATCCGGCTCACCCTCGACGGCGGCACCGGGGACGTCGACCGGGCGGCCACCTACGCCGCCACCAACGTCCCGGTGACCCGCGAGGCGGGCGACCCGGCCGTGCAGGCGATCGTCGACCACTGGAACGCCCGCGCCGCCGAGGCCGGCGACGTGGTCGTGGGCAGCGTGACCGGTGACCTGCTGCGGGCTCGGGCGCCCGACGGCACCGTGGTGCGCGACGACGAGTCGGTGCTCGGCACGTTCGTGGCCAACGCGCAGCTGGCGGGCGCGCAGGCGGTGCCCGAGCTCGGCAACCCGGTGGTGGCGTTCATGAACCCGGGCGGGCTGCGCACCGACATCACGGCCGGCGAGGTGACCTACCGCGAGCTGTTCGACGTCCAGCCGTTCAGCAACACGGTCAACACCCTCACGCTGACCGGCGCCGACATCGACGAGGTGCTCGAGCAGCAGTTCCCGACGGCGGCGCGGTCCAGCACCCTGCTGCTGTCGACGTCCGACGGGTTCACCTACGAGTACGACCCGGCCCGGGCCGAGGGCGACCGGGTGTTCGACTGCTCCATCCGGATCGGTGGCGCCGCGGTGGACCCCGCGACGGCCTACCGGGTGGCCGTCAACTCCTTCCTCGCGACCGGCGGCGACAGCTTCGCGGCCTTCACCGCCGGCACCGACCCGGTCACTGGGCCGGTGGACGTCGACACCGCGGTCGCCTACCTCGGGGCCAACACGCCGCTGACCCCGCCGGCGGGCGACCACGCGATCCCGGTGACCACGCCCAGCTGCTGACCGGCCCGGCGAGGGTCGGCCGACCGCCTCGGCGGGGTCGCGGGGGCGGCGGACTACCGTCGCCCCGTGGCCCCGCCGATCGACCCCGCACCCCCGGTCGACCCGTCCACCGGCGACGACGCCGCCGAGCCCGCGTTCGCGTGGGGCCCGGCCACCGGCGTCGGCTCCCTGCCCGGCACCGATCCCGCCGAGGCGCTGCGCACGGTCACCGGCGAGCTGCCCGGGTTCGCGCACCTGCCCGAGCTGCCCGCCCGTGGCGCCGGCGCCGACCTCGTCGGCCGCAGCGCCGCGCTGCTGGTCGACCTCGCCGTCGACCTCACCCCGGCCGGCTGGCGGCTGGTCGCGCGCGGGGGCATCGACCAGCGGCGGGCCCGGGAGTTCCTCGCCCGTGACCTCGACGCCCTCTCGGAGGTCGCCGAGACCTACGAGGGTCCGTTCAAGCTGCAGGCCGCCGGGCCGTGGACCCTCGCCGCAGGGCTGGAGCGCACCCGCGGCGACCGCGCCGTCGTCGACCCGGGGGCCCGCCGGGACCTGGCCCAGTCGCTCACCGAGGGGCTGGCCGCGCACGTCGCGGAGGTCGGCGCGCGGGTGCCGGGGGCGCGGGTCGTCGTCCAGCTCGACGAGCCGTCGGTGCCCGCCGTCCTGCAGGGCGGGCTGCCCACGATCAGCGGGTTCGGCAAGCTGGCCGCGGTCGAGGCCTCGGTCGTCCAGCAGGAGCTCGCCGGGGTCGTCGCGGGTCTCGGTGCGCCGGTGGTCGTGCACTGCTGCGCGAACCGCGCGCCGCTGGAGCTGTTCCGGGCCGCGGGGGCCGACGCGGTCTCCTTCGACCTCGGTCAGGTGCAGGACCTCGACGCGATCGGCACCGCCGTGGACGCCGGCACCCACCTGCTGCCGGGCGTCGTCCCAGGGACCGACGCGACCCTCCCCGCCGCCAAGGCGACGGCGTCCCGGCTGCGGGCCTGGTGGAACGAGCTGGGCTTCCCCGCCGAGCACCTGCACGCCGCGGTCACCCTCACGCCGGCCTGCGGTCTGGCCGGCGCCACCCCCGGCTACGCCCGGACGGCGATGACGCACGTCCGCGAGGCGGCGCGGTACCTGCAGCCGGAGTGACGCACCCGGCCGGGTGAGTGCCGGTTCGCTGTCGCACCGGCCGGATACGGTTCCGTCGTGACCACCGAAGCCGAGCTGGACGAGCCGCTGGTCGACGCCCCGCAGGTCGGCGACGCGACCGATCGGGAGGACCTCACCGAGGTCCCCGACGACGCGCGCACCCGCCACCGCGACCTCTCCGAGGAGCTCGACCGGTACGCCTTCGCCTACTACGTGCAGGACGCGCCGCTGGTCAGCGACGGCCAGTACGACGAGCGGATGGCCGAGCTCAAGGGCATCGAGGCCGCCCACCCCGCTCTCGTGACGCCCGACTCGCCGAGTCAGAAGGTCAACGGCGGGTTCACCGCGACCTTCGCGCCCGTGCAGCACCGGGAGCGGATGCAGAGCCTGGACAACGTGTTCAGCAGCGACGAGCTGTCGGCCTGGGCGGCGCGGGTCGAGCGCGAGGTGGGCACCGCCGCCGGCTACCTGTGCGAGCTCAAGGTGGACGGCGTGGCCGTCGCGCTGCTGTACGAGCAGGGCCGGCTGGTCCGGGCGGCCACCCGGGGCGACGGGACGACGGGGGAGGACGTCACCGCCAACATCCGCACGATGGATGACGTGCCGCAGCAGCTGACCGGCGACGACGTGCCCGGGCTGCTCGAGGTCCGCGGCGAGATCTACTTCCCGATCGCGGCGTTCGCCGACGTCAACGCCGGGATGGTGGAGGCCGGCAAGCCGCCGTTCGCCAACCCGCGCAACGCCGCCGCGGGGTCGCTGCGGCAGAAGGACCCGCGGATCACCGCCTCCCGGCCGCTGCGGATGGTGGTGCACGGCCTCGGCGCGCGCGACGGGTTCGCCCCGGAGCACCAGTCGGCGGCCTACGAACGGCTGCGCGAGCTGGGCCTGCCGGTGAGCACCCGCTACCAGGTGGTCGACGACCTCGAGGGCGTGTGGGCCTTCATCGAGCGCTACCGGGAACAGCGGCACTCGGTCGAGCACGAGATCGACGGCGTCGTCGTGAAGGTCGACCAGATCGCGCTGCAACGACGGCTGGGCTCGACCTCCCGGGCGCCGCGGTGGGCGATCGCGTTCAAGTACCCGCCGGAGGAGGCGACCACCAAGCTCCTCGACATCCGGGTGAACGTCGGCCGCACCGGTCGGGTCACGCCCTTCGCGTTCATGGAGCCGGTCAAGGTCGCCGGGTCGACGGTGCAGCTGGCCACCCTGCACAACGCCAGCGAGGTCAAGCGCAAGGGCGTCCTGATCGGCGACACCGTCGTCATCCGCAAGGCCGGGGACGTCATCCCGGAGGTGCTCGGCCCGGTCGCGGCCGCCCGCACCGGCGACGAGCGCGAGTTCATGATGCCGACGCACTGCCCCGAGTGCGGCACCGAGCTGCGGCCGGAGAAGGAGGGCGACGCCGACATCCGGTGCCCGAACGCGCGGTCGTGCCCGGCGCAGTTGCGGGAGCGGGTCTTCCACGTGGCCGGCCGGGGTGCGTTCGACATCGAGGTGCTCGGCTACGAGGCGGCGATCGCCCTGCTGCAGAGCTCCCTCCTGCAGGACGAGGGCGACGTCTTCACCCTCGACGAGGAGAAGCTGGAGCGGACGTCATTCTTCACCAAGAAGGACGGCGCGCTGTCGGCCAACGGGCGCAAGCTGCTGGCCAACCTGCAGACCCGGAAGGACGTCCCGCTGTGGCGGGTGCTGGTGGCGCTGTCCATCCGGCACGTCGGGCCGACCGCCGCCCAGGCGCTGGCCCGCGACTTCCGTTCGATCGACCGGATCGTCGAGGCCGCCGAGGAGGAGCTCGCCGCGGCCGACGGGGTGGGGCCGACGATCGCGAAGTCGGTCCGCGACTGGTTCGCCGTCGACTGGCACCGCGAGGTCGTGGAGAAGTGGCGCGCCGCCGGTGTGCGCATGGCCGACGAGGGCGAGGACGCCGGCCCCGGCCCGTTGACCGGCGTCACCGTCGTCGTCACCGGGTCGCTGCGCGACCTCAGCCGGGACCAGGCGATCGCGGCGATCCAGGAGCGCGGCGGCAAGGTGACCGGCTCGGTGAGCAAGAAGACCGGCTTCGTCGTCGTGGGCGCCGACCCGGGCAGCAAGTACGACAAGGCCGTGCAGGTCAAGGCGCCGATCCTCGACGACGACGGATTCCGGGTGCTCCTCGAGGAGGGACCCGAGGCGGCCCGCGCGGTGGCCACCATCGGCGACGGCAGCGGGACCGTCGCCGAGACCCCCGCCGAGGGCGGCGCGACCCCCGCCGAGGGTGGCAAGACCCCCGCCGATGGCGCCGAGGCCCTCGGAGAGGGTGGCGCGACCCCCGCCGCGGACAGCGAGGCCTCCGCGGAGCGCGGCGATGGGTGACGACCCGCTCGCGCTGGAGGAGCAGGGCTGGCAGGCGCTCGGCACCGGCCCCGAGGCGGCGGCGGAGTTCTACGCGCGGGTGCTCGACACCGAGGTGGAGATGATCTTCCCCGGTGGCGCGCGCATCGACGATCGGGCAGCGGTGCTCGCCTCGATGGGCGGCCCGCCGTGGGAGTCCTGGTCCCTCGAGGAGCCGCGGGTGCGCGAGCTCGGCCCCGGGAGCGCGGTGGTGACCTACGGCGTCGTCGCCCATCGGGCCGGCGCCGAGCCGTACTCGGCCCTGGTGAGCAGCGTCTACGTGCGGCGGGACGACGGGTGGCGGCTCGCAGTGCACCAGCAGACCCCGCGCTGAGCGCCTGACACAGCGGGGCGTCCTCTCGCCGACGGAGGCGGCTCGGGCTGTCCGGTGGTGAACCGCCGGCGGTGGGTTTGAAGGCACGGCGCCGTGCGCCCGCATCCGCCCGCCCTGGACCGTGAGCTGTGCGGCGTTGGCCCGAGCCGTGAGCTGCGCGCGTGGACCTGGAGCCGGGAGCCCGGAGCCGTGGGACTCAGGGCTGCCGGCGGACCGCGCACTCGGCTGGAGTCGTGCGTGCCCCGCCGCCGGGTGGGGTGGTATGTCGGTGGCGCTCGTCCCTCGCGGTGGCTCGGGCCGTGGCCCCCGTTCCTCAGTAGGGCGGGGGTGTGGTGGTCGCGGTGAGGCCGGTGGGGGTGGTGACGGTGAGGGTGCCGTCGGGGGTGAGGGTGTGCCGCCAGCCGGGGGCCTGGTGTTTGCCGCGGTGGTCGGTGGTGCAGTAGCCGGCCAGGTTGGCCGCGCTGGTGGGGCCGGCCGGCCAGGGCCGGTGGTGGTCCAGCTCGCCGGCGCGGGGCACGCGGCGGCGGCAGCCGGGAAAGCGGCAGCGGCGGTCGCGGGCGCGCAGGAAGCGGTCCAGCGCGGCGCCGGGCCGGTAGCCGGCGGTGGGGCCGGGGGTGCCGAGGCCGGGGCGGCCGGTCAGGTCGTGCCGGCAGCCCTGCGGGGCGCGGTGACAGCCGGGGTCGCCGCAGTCGGCGGCGGCGCGCAGGCCGGGCAGGTCGGTGAGGGTGTGCAGGGCGCCGGTGAGGGCGTCGGTGAGGGCCAGCCGGGGCCGGTCGGCCAGGCCGCCGCCGGCGGTGGCGGCCAACAGGTCGGCGAGCCGGTCGCGCTGGGCGTCGGTGGCGGCGGCCAGCGCGGTCAGCGCGTCGGGGGCGGTGGTGAGCCGCCCGCCGGTGCCGGTGGTCCAGGCGGTCTCCTCGGCGGTGTCGGCGGCGCGGGCGGTGCCGACCAGCCGGCGGGCGTGCCCGAGGGCCAGCCCGGCGGCGTGCACCGCGGCGCCGGGGAAGACGGAGGCCA
>NZ_JALPKQ010000083.1:0-11078 GCF_051383655.1 Geodermatophilus sp. CPCC 205761 | reverse complement strand
ACGATCCGACTTCGCGTCGGCCACCGCCTCGTCGGCGTCCCGGCGCCAGCGGGGCTCGCGCCACGGCACCGGCGGCGGGGCGTCCGCGGCCTCGATCAGCTGCCCCCGGCCGGCCGCGTCCGCCACGGCGTCGGCGGCGGTCGCGCGCGGATCGCCCCGCCCCCAGCGCAGCCGGGTCCGGGTCAGGGCGACCTGGACGGCCTCCTCGGCGCCGTCGGGGTCACCGGTCAGCCGCAGGGCGGAGGCCAGCAGCGCGCTCCGCTCGTCGAGGGCGAACCGGCGGAACGCCGCGTCGACGTCCTCCCGCATGCCGGTCCTCCGTGGGGTGCGCTCCTGCTGGCCGCGCTCAGTCTCCCGCCGCGACCGGCACCGGGGGGAACGCGGCGTCGATGCGGGCGCTGCGCTCGGCGGCCCGGTCCCGGAACTCCCCGTGGGTGACCACGTAGAGCTCGCCGGCGCGCACGGCGTCGACGACCCGCGTCCCGACCTCCTCCGGCTCGATGAACCGCAGCCGGCCGGCCTCGGCGAGGTCGACGTCGTAGAGGCCGGAGGGCCCCGTCGCCGGCCGGGTCCGGAGGCTGGCCTTGATGTTGCTGTGCACCGCGCCCGGCAGCAGGGCGGTGACGCCGACCCGCGAGCCGGCCTCGGCCAGCTCGGCGGCCAGCACCTCGCTGATGCCGAGCACGGCGGCCTTGCTGGCGACGTAGGGGGCGACGTTCGGCGGCGTCACCAGCACCGACATCGAGGAGGTGTTGACGATGTGGCCCCAGTCGGCGTTGCGCTCCAGCACCGGCAGGAACGCCTGGATGCCGTGCACGACCCCGTAGAGGTTGACGTCGAGCACCCACCGCCAGTCGTCGAGACCCAGCCGCGCCACCGGTCCGAACGGGCCGACGCCGGCGTTGTTGCAGACGACGTGCACCTCGCCGAACTCGGCCACGGCTCGGTCGGCCAGGGCGGCGACGCTGTCGGGGTCGGTGACGTCGGTGCGGACGCCGAGCACGCCCAGCTCCCGCGCGGTCGCGGCCAGCGCGGCCTCGTCGACGTCGGCGATCACGACCGAGCACCCGGCGTCGAGGAAGGCCCGGGCCAGGCCCTTCCCGATGCCGGAGGCGCCTCCGGTCACCACGGCCGTCGTGCCGGGGAACTCCACGGTGCGGGACACGCATCTCCTCCAGGTGGGTGGCATCAGGTGAGCTGGTAGCGCTTGAGCTTGCGGTAGACGGTGGCGCGCGAGATGCCCAGCCGCTGCGCCACCGCCGCCCGGTCGCCGCCGGTCTCGCGCAGCGCCGCCAGCAGCGCCTGGCGCTCCAGCCGCTCCATCTCGCCCAGCGGCCGGCCGGCGGGCCCGCCGCGGTGGTGGGCGGGGAGGTCCTCCGGCCCGATCTCCGGCCCGGTGGCGCGCAGCCGCGCGGTGGACAGCACCTGCAGCAGCTGGCGGACGTTGCCCGGCCAGTCGCCGGCGGCCAGCGCCGCCTCGGCCCGGGCGGACAGCGTGACCGGTCCGCCGTCGCGCTCCGCGAGGTCGGCGAGCAGGTCGCGGCACAGCGCCGGCACCTCGCCACGGCGTTCGCGCAGGGGGAGCACGGTCAGCACCACCGGGAAGCTCTCCCGCAGCAGCGCGGGCACGTCGCCGGGGTCGCCGGCGGCGGTGCCCGCCACCGGGCCGCGGGCACCGGCCAGCAGGTCGGCGACCGGGCGGACCAGCGCGGCGGGGAGATCGGGGAGGGAGCCGAGCAGCACCGGGGCGGGCCGGTCCTGCAGGGCGGCGGCCAGCGTGCGCAGCCACGGCTCCGGATCGAGCCGGGCCAGGGCGCACTCCAGCTCCACCGGCTCGCCGGCGGCGCGCAGGGCGGCGCGGGCGGTGTGCCGCTTGCCGGTGCCGCGCTCGCCGGTGAGCAGCGCGGGGGTGCCGGCCGCCAGCGCCCGGGCCATCAGCGCGCCGATGTCCGCCGGGGGCCGCTCCGGCGGGAGGTCGGTGTGCCCCGGGCCGACCGGCTCGAGGACGAGGACGGCGGCGTACTCGCCGCGCGGCTGCTCGACCGGAGTCACCGTGATCGTCACCGCGGCGCCCGAGCCGAGCCGCCGGCGCAGGGTGCGGCCGGCCCGGCCGGTCTCCTCCGCGATCCGGCGGAGCAGTTCCTCGTCGGCCTCGTGCACCAGCTCGCGGGCGCGGGTGCTGACCACGCACAGCTGCGAGGTCACCCCCACCACCGCGGCCCGCGACCGGCGGGACACCCGGGAGTAGGCCTCGAAGAACTCCCGCTCGCCGTCGCTGCGGCTGGCCAGCAGCTGGCCCTCGATCGACCGGCCGAGCTCCACGACCAGCGGCAGGACGGCGGCCGAGGCGTGCTCCCGGCGCGAGTGCACGCCCAGGGTGCCGACGTAGCGCCGGGTCGCGGGGTCGCGGATGACCACGCCGGTCGTCGTGAGGCCCTCGCTGTCGGTGCGCAGGTGCTCGGTGCCCGAGACGAGGAAGGGCCGCTGCTCCTCGTGCGCGCAGCCCAGGCCGTTGGTGCCGATGACGTCCTCGGCGAAGCAGGTGCCCGGCGGCAGGTGCATCTCCAGCAGCCGCCCCGGCGGCGGCTCGTCGCCGACGACGGTGGTGAGCAGCCGGCAGGCGCGGTCGGTGAGGAAGCCCCACGAGCCCAGGTCGGAGATCTGGTCGCGCAGCCGGTCCATGATCGGCTGGGCGACCGCGGCCAGCCGGGTGCCCGGTGTGGACTCCTCGTCGACCGGGAAGCGGGTGTCCTCCGGGTCGACGCCGGCCAGCAGCGAGCGCCGCCAGGAGCGCACGATCTCCGGGCGCACCCCGGGGACGGCGGCCGGGTCGACGGTGAACGGGTCGCGCGCCAGCACGTCGGCCTTGGCGGCGCGGACGGCGTCCCACTCCGCGGGGGTCCGCGGCACCCGCGGGCCCGCGGCGGAGGAGGACGCCGTCGTCACGCGGCCCCGGTTCGATGGCGTGACTCCGCGCCTCGGTCGGCTCCTCGCTCGTTCCTCACTGCGATGCTCCCGAGGCTGTCGTCACGCGGCCAGGCGGACCGGCGCGCCGCGCAGGCCGCGGGCCTTCGGCATGACCTCGCGGGAGAACAGCTCCAGGCTGGCGCGGGCCTCGTCGTAGGGCATGCCGCCGAAGCAGGGCGCCACCACCAGCTCGTAGTCGCCGAGGACGTCGCGGATCGCCTCGATCTGGCCGAGGATGCGCTCCGGGTTGCCCCACAGCGCGGTCGCGGCGTAGTCGTTGGCGGCCTTCTCCAGGCCGATCTCGCGGAAGTACGCCGCGCTCTCGGCGTAGCGCTCGTGGCCCTTGGTGGTCGCGAAGTGCTCGCCGGCCATCTCGTAGTGGTCCACGTTGGACATGAAGAAGCGGTTGACGTACCGGAAGTGGCGCTCGCGGGCCAGCTCGTCGTCCTCGTGGCAGT
Source organism: Geodermatophilus sp. CPCC 205761 (assembly GCF_051383655.1). Classification (NCBI taxonomy): domain Bacteria; kingdom Bacillati; phylum Actinomycetota; class Actinomycetes; order Geodermatophilales; family Geodermatophilaceae; genus Geodermatophilus; species Geodermatophilus sp. CPCC 205761. Next base: position 7,653 of record NZ_JALPKQ010000083.1, on the reverse strand, counting down.
ACATGTTCACGTTGAGCGAGATGGGCGGGGCGACCCGGCCGTGCTCGGCCTCGAACAGCTCCCGGTAGCGGGTGAAGTTGGGCATGAGCGCGGGCACCGGCCGGACGATGAACGACATCATCTGGGCCTCCAGCTTGGCCGCCATCACCAGCGAGTCCGGCGATCCGGCGACGACGTACCGGCGGCCGCGGAAGGTGGCCCGGGGCCGGGGGCGCAGCTCGGCGCGCGGCTGGGGGTAGAAGGGCCCGTCGCCCTCGATGACGCCGGTCTCCAGCGCCTCGAAGATCATCGGGGCGGCCTCGTCGAAGCGGTCGCGGGTCTCGTCCAGCGGGATCCGGAAGGGCACGTACTCGCGGCGGGAGAGCCCGCGCCCCAGGCCGAGCAGCAGTCGCCCGCCGGAGAGCGTGTCGAGCATCAGCGCCTTCTCGGCCACCCGCAGCGGGTCGTTCCAGGGCACGATCACCGCGCCCGTGCCCAGCTTGATCTGCCGGGTGCGCCCGGCGACGTGCGCCAGCACGAGCAGGTTGTCGGGGCACAGCGAGTAGTCCTCGAAGTGGTGCTCCACGGCCCAGACGCTGTCGTACCCGAGCGCCTCGGCCCGGACGGCGAGGTCGACCTCGCCGGCGTACATCTCCTGGTCGGTGAGCTCCGGGTCGAGCTTCCCGAAGCCGAGGTTGATGCCGATGCCGAGCTCCACTGCGCCGCCTCCAGGTCCGTACGTGGGTCGTCTCCGCAGCACGGTAGGTGACCTGCGGCGGCGCGCCGTCTCATTCTGAGACCGGCGTCTCCTCCAGCACACCCGGGTTCATGATCCCGAGCGGGTCGACCGCCGCGCGGACCCGCCGGGTCAGGTCCAGGACGTCGGCACCCAGCTGCTCGGCGAGGACGTGCCGCTTGGCGCGACCGACGCCGTGCTCGCCGGTGACGGTGCCGCCGGCCGCGATCGCGGCGCGGAGGATGGCGGTGAACGCCGCGTCGGCCCGCCGCCGGGAGTCCGCGTCGCCGGCCTCGTAGCGGATCGCCGGGTGCAGGTTCCCGTCGCCGGCGTGTGCGAAGACGGGGATCTCGACGTCGTGCTCGGCGGCGATCGCCTGGATCCGCTCGAGGACGCCGGGCAGCCGGTCGACCGGCACGCAGACGTCCTCCGGCAGCAGCGGGCCGCGGGCGTCGAGCGCCGGGCCGGTCGCCCGGCGCGCCTCGAGGAACGCCTCACCCTCCGCCGGGTCGTCGGTGGCGAGCACGTCGCGGGCCCCGGCGTCGCGGCAGCAGCCGGTCATGAACTCCAGGTCGGCGGCGCGGGCCGGGCCCGGGGCGTCGGACTGCGCGATGAGCAGCGCGCCGGCCGTCCGGTCCAGCCCCATCGGGCGGAAGTCCTCGACGGCGTTCACCGCGGCCCGGTCGAGCAGCTCCAGCATCGACGGGCGCACCCGGGCGCCGATGGCGATGACGGCCCGCCCGGCGTCCTGCGGGGTGTCGAACCAGGCGACGAGGGTGGCGGCCGGCTGCTGCGCGGGCACCAGCCGCAGCACCGCCCGGGTGACGACGCCGAGGGTGCCCTCGCTCCCCACGAACAGGCGCAGCAGCGGGAGCCCGGCGACGTCCTTGACCGTCCGGCCGCCGAGGGTGACCAGCCGCCCGTCGGGGAGGACGACGTCCAGCCCCATCACGTAGTCGCTGGTGACGCCGTACTTCACGCAGCAGATGCCGCCGGCGTCGGTGGCGACGTTCCCGCCGATGGAGGAGATCCGGAACGACCCCGGGTCCGGCGGGTACCAGAGCCCGTGCGCCGCGGCGGCGTCCTTGACCGCGACGTTGAGGGCGCCGGGCTCGGCGACCGCCGTCCGCGTGACCGGGTCGATCTCGACGGCGGTCATCCGCTCGGTGCTCACCACCAGGCAGCCGTCGACCGCCGTGGCACCGCCGGCCAGGCCGGTCCCCGCGCCGCGCGGCACGACCGGCACCCGGTGCGCGGTCGCCCAGCGCAGCGCCGTCTGCACGTGCGCGGCCGTCCCGGCGCGGACGACGGCGGCCGGCCGGCCGGCCGCCGTGGCGCGGGTCCAGTCGTGCCGGTACTTCTCGGTGCGCGCGGGGTCGGTGACGACGACGTCCGCGGGCAGGGACTCGACGAGCTGGCGCAGCGCGGCGTCGTCCATGCCCGCAGCCAACCACCCGGAGCGGCCCCCGCTCAGCTGATGGGCTGACACCCCCGCGGCTCCGGCTCCGGGCGGCCGGAGATGCTGCCGTCGGCAGTGTCGGCCTGGCTCCGCCGGGCCTCGCCGCCGCAGGACGTGTCGTCCGGCTCGGTGCATGCGTCCTCTGTTCGCGCGCCGTCCATGCGGGTGTCGTCGTCCATGAGCGCACCACGCAGATCGGCACGCGTGAGGTCCGCGCCCCGGAGATCGGCGCCTCGCAGGTCGGCGTTGCGCAGGTCGGCGTCGGGCAGCGTCGCGTCGGCCAAGCAGGCGCACCTGAGGTCGGCGTAGTAGAGGTAGGCGACCCGCATCCGCGCTCCGCGCAGGTCCGCCCGTACCAGGGATGCGCTCCCCAGGTGGGCGAACTGCAGGTTGCTGGCTGACAGGTCGACGTCGTTCAACAGGGCGAGTGCGAGGACCTTTCCCCGCAGGTGGATGCCCTGGAGGCTGTACGGGCCCTCGATCGGGTCACCGTCGCCGTCGCGTGGCGGGCTGAAGCCGGTGAGGTCGTGCTCGGTGGCCATCTGCAACCGGAAGTCGCGCTGCTCGTCGCTGACCTCCAAGGCGAGCTGGAAGCCGAAGAGCAGGACGCCGACCACCGCCCCGCCCAGGACGGCGATCGCCAAGTTGGTGGCGTTGACCGCGTGCGGCGGCCGATCACTGTCCTTGTGTCGGATGTAGAGGACCGTGGCCAGGCCGCCCAGGAGGAGGGAGAGGGCGAGCGCCGCGAGTGCCACCGTGCGGTCGGCAGTGGACGGCAGGAACAGCGTGACCAGCACGGCGACGACTACGAAGGTCACCAAGGTCGTGGCGGCCACAACCAGCGTCACGTGTGCGCGAGCCCAGGCCATGCCCCACCTGCCGACGTCGGGTGTGCGAAGGCGGGCAACACACCATGGCGGGCGTCACGGGAATGTCACCGGACGAGAACGACGGCGTCGATCTCCACCGCGATGCCGAAGGGGAGCTCGGCCATGCCCACCGCCGACCGGGCGCCGCGCCCGGCGTCGCCCAGGACGTCGGTGAGCAGGTCGGAGCAGCCGTCGACGACGGCGGGGATGTGCGTGAACCCGGGCGCGCAGTTGACCATCCCGAACAGCTTCACCACCTGGCGGACCCGGTCCAGGTCGCCGAGCTCGGCGCGCAGCCGGGCGAGCAGCTGCAGGCCGACCAGTCGCGCCGCCTCCCGCCCGGTCCCCGGGTCCAGCCCGCCCTCGCCCACCTTGCCGGTGAGCATGGTGCCGTCGGGGCGCACCGGGCCCAGGCCGGAGAGGTACAGCAGGTCGCCGGCGCGGACGGCGGGCGCGTAGTTGGCGCGCGGGCTCGAGGGCTCGGGCAGCTCGATGCCCAGTTCGGAGAGTCGTTCCTCGACGGTCATCGTCGGACCCTGCCGCCTCGGTGGGCTCCCCGGGAAGCCCCGTTGGGCCGACTGCCGCGATCCGGCCGACTACGGCCTGCGACGCCGCGCGCCCGACCTGCGGATTCCTCCGGTGCCGACGGTTCCGGCGGCTCGTGGCCGACGCCTAGCGTGCGCGTCGGCCACCGTGCCTGTGAAGGGAGTCACATGAGGACGATGCGCAGGACCGCCGTGGGGGTCACGGCGTTCGCACTGGTCACCGCGCCCGCCGCCGTCGCGCAGGCGGCCGGGGAGGAACACCCGGGCGACGGGGGCATCGCCACCGTGGCGACCGGCCTGTCCGGGCCGCGCCAGCTCAACCAGTACGAGGACGGCGCGCTGATCGTCGCCGAGTCCGACTCCGGGGAGGTGTCGTCGGTCGACCCGTGGACCGGGGAGGTCGAGACCCTGGTCGACGGCCTGGTGAACCCGCAGGGAGTCGCCTACCGGGACGGCCTCATCTACATCGCGGTCGGCGAGGCCGGGCCGCCGGAGGAGGGCGTCGCACTCCCGGCCGAGCCGCCGGAGGTGGGCGAGGGCGGTCCCGGCCTGATCGTGGCCGACACCGACGGCGACATCCTGCACAGGGTGGACACGCTCGCCTACGAGCTCGAGAACAACCCCGACGGCCAGGTGCAGTTCGTCGACGGGGCGCCGGTGGACTCGCTGTCCAACCCGTTCTCGGTGCTGGCGCAGGACGACCGCCTCCTGGTCGCCGACGCCGGCGCGAACACCGTCCTGGCGATCGACCGGCACGACGGTGAGATCAGCGAGTTCTTCGTGCCGCCGGTGGTCGACGACGTCCCCGGCTGCGAGGGCGCGGAGAACAACCCCGGCACGACCGGCTGCGACCCGGTGCCCACCGGCGTCGTGGAGGGCCCGGACGGGCTCATCTACGTGAGCACGCTGGGTGCCGAGGTTCCCGGCGCCTCGCGGGTGTTCGTCCTGACCCCCTGGGGCGAGGTCGTGGACGTGATCGAGGACCTGCACGGGGCCGCGGGCGTCGAGGTCGACCGGCACGGCACGGTCTACGTGTCCGAGCTGCTCGAGGGCGCCCCCGAGGGTGAGGGGCCGCCGCCGGCGGACTTCGACCCGGCCGCGGTGGGCCAGGTCGTGCGGATCGACGAGGACGGCCGCACCTACGCCCAGGTCACCATGCCCACCGGCCTGGTGCGGTCGGACGGCGAGCTGTACGCCTCGGCGTGGAGCGTCGCGGGTCTCCTCATGCTGGACCACCCCGGTGAGGTCGTCCGGATCGGGGACGACGCCTTCACCGACTGACCGCTCCACCGGACAGGGGACGTCGGCCCGCGGGCCGGCGTCCCCTGTCGCGTCCGGCGCGGCTACCCGGCCAGGGCGTCCCCGAGGAAGCCGCTGACCGCGCCGAGGGTGGCGGGCGTCTCGAAGGCCGGGTCCTCGTGGTTGGCCCCGCCGAGCAGGTGGAACGACGTCGCCACCCCGGCCGCCCGCAGCGCCTCGACCAGCCGCCGGCTGTGCGTCGAGGGCACCAGCCCGTCGGCGTCGCCGTGCAGCACGAGGAACGGCGGGGCCCCCGCGTGCACGTGGGTCAGCGGGCTGGCCTCGCGGGCGCGACCGGGGTCGTCGGCGGTGTCCTGGAGGCCGAGCAGCCGCGCCTCGAACGACGGGACGAGGGGCGGCCCGCTGATGAACGGCGGCAGCGGTCCCTCGGGCACGTCGGTGGCGCGGGCGAGCAGGTCGGTGACCGGGAAGAACAGGGCCGCGGCCTGCACCGAGCTGTCGCCCAGCTCGCCGTCGCGCGCGTCGGGGCAGAGCGCGGCCAGCGCGGCGAGGTGCCCGCCGGCCGAGGCCCCCCACGCCCCGATGCGCGCCGGGTCGACGCCGTGCCCGGCACCCTCGGCGCGCAGCCAGCGGACGGCGGCGCGGACGTCGTCGAGCGGCGCGGGGAAGGTCGCCCGGCCGCTGAGGCGGTACTGCACCGCGGCGACCGCCACCCCGGCGGCCGCGACCGGGACCAGCCGCTCGGCCGCCCGGTCGGCGCGGCTGCCCCGCAGCCAGCCGCCGCCGTGCAGGTAGACGCAGACCGGCGCGGGCTCGGGGGTCCGCGGCACGTACAGGTCGAGCTGCAGCGGCTCGCCGCCGGGCGTGGCGTAGGTCAGGTCGCGGGTGGTCGTGACGGCGGTCGGCGGCATGGTTCTCCAGGGCGGCATGGTTCTGCAGGGACGTGGGGGTGGGCCGGCCGCCGGCCTGGAGCGGGTGCTCCGCCGTCGGCACACCGCCGCTACCCTCGCCGGGTGCCGGGCAAGCCCCTGCCGGACGTGATCGCGCCCGGGCTGGACGTGCTGTTCTGCGGCATCAACCCCTCGCTCACCTCCGCCGCCCGCGGGCACCACTTCGCCCGGCCCGGCAACCGGTTCTGGCCGGCGCTGCACCTGGCCGGGCTCACCCCGCGGCGGCTGGCGCCGGAGGAGGACCGCGAGCTGCTGGCCCACGGGCTCGGCGTGACCAACCTCGTCGACCGGCCCACCCGGACCGCCGCGGAGCTGACCCCCGACGAGCTGCGGGCCGGTGCCGCCGCGCTGGCCGACCTGGTGGCGCGGTACCGGCCGCGGGTCCTGGCGGTGCTGGGGGTCACGGCCTGGCGGCAGGCGTTCGGCCGCCCGCGGGCGGCGGTCGGGCCGCAGGACGAGCGGGTCGGGGGAGCGGTGACCTGGGTCGTCCCCAACCCGAGCGGGCTCAACGCCCACCACCAGCTGCCCGACCTCGCCCGCATCTACCGGCAGCTGCTCGACCCGGCCGGGTGACTGATCGTCGGCTGGAGGTGGCGGAAACCGGTGATGCGGCTCCTCTGTACGCGGTGGTGGGCGTGCCCGTCACTGCCGCACGACCTGTGGCCTGACCGATGATTTCTCCTCGCCGTGCTGGTCTGTACGCCGAATACCGACTCACGGGAGGTGACGCCATGCGGAAACTGACCTTTGGCATGAACCTGTCCCTGGACGGCTACATCGCCGCGCCCGGCGACGACCTCGGCTGGAGCGTGCCGAGCGACGAACTGTTCCAGTGGTGGTCCGACCGGGTGGGGGCGACCGACCTGGCGCTGTATGGGCGCAAGCTGTGGGAGACGATGAGTTCCCACTGGCCGACCGCCGCCGAGCAGCCCGGCGCCACACCGGCGGAGATCGAGTTCGCCCGCCGCTGGCAGGACATGCCGAAGGTGGTGTTCTCCTCCACGGTCAGCACGGTCGACTGGAACACCCGCCTGGTCACCGGCGACGCGGTCACCGAGATCACCCGGCTCAAGGCCGAGGATGACGGCCCCATGGACATCGGCGGCGCCACACTCGCCGCAGCGGCGATGCGGGCCGGGCTGATCGACGAGTACGTGCTGGCCACCGCGCCGGTCCTGGTGGGCAGCGGCACGCCGTTCTTCACGGCCCTGGACAACTGGGTGAACCTGACCCTGGTGGAGACCCGGACGTTTCCCGACGGCGTGGTCCTGACCAGGTACGAGACCAGGCACTGAGTGCCCGACGTCGGATCGGCGCGGGCTTCGGGCCGCCCGAGGGTCTCGTGGTGCTGTGTTCCGAGGCGATTCCGATACCCCCGCCGGATCACAGGCCGTGTATGTGAGGGAACCTCAACGGGACGGTCGGGCCCGTGGTCACTGGGTCCCCGTGCCGGTGGGGTTCGTTGCCCCGGCGTCCTGTCGTCGGGGGCCTGGTGCGGCCGCAGGGTGTTGTCGGCAGCCCCCACGCCGGCGCGATGCCGGGCGAGCCGCCGCCAGTGGGTCCGTTCCGGGATCCTGGCCAGTGCTGCGAACCTCGACACCGACACGCGATGTGTCGCTCTCGTCCACAGCCACCTGCCGGGACGGTTTCTGCGATCTGCTCACCCAGACGCCTTTGGGGAGCGGTCGACTTCTGACCCTGCCCGAAGTCTGACGCACCTGATCTGTCGTAGGTCGAACGTGTGTTCGGTTCGTGGCAGCGACGGCGGTGGAGCAGGCCGGCATCGAGGAGGTGCTGGTCGGCTGGTTGGGTGAGCGGCCGCTGCTGGGCGGGCGGTTGCCGGTGGCGTTGCTGA
>NZ_JALPKQ010000082.1:0-11201 GCF_051383655.1 Geodermatophilus sp. CPCC 205761 | reverse complement strand
CGAGCGCGCGGGCCGCGGCCAGCTCGGCGTCGACCCGGGCGCTCCGCGCGGCGGCGTCCGCGGCGGCGGCCTCGGCCCCGGTGAGGTCGGCCGCGGCGCGCGCCCGCACCGACGCCACCCACGCGCCGACGCTCGTCCCGGGACGGGCACCGACCAGCTCGGGCGCCAGCTCCTCGGGCACCTCCACGTCGGCGATCTGGGCCACGCGGTGCAGCAGCGTGCTGATCCGGTGCCGGTCGGCGCGCAGCGACTCCTCGGCGGTGCGGCGCTCGGCGGCCAGCCACTCCTCCGCGCGGGCGAACCGGCCCACGTCGAACAGGGTGCGCAGCAGCCGGGCGCGGTCCTCCGGCTCGGCGCGCAGGAAGCGCGCGAAGTCGCCCTGCGGGAGCAGCACCACCTGGCAGAACTGCTCCGCGGAGAGGCCCAGCCGCACCCGCAGGTACTCCGACCCCTCGTCGATCCGCGTGCTGACCGGTTCCCAGACCGCGCCCTCCCAGCGCTGCACGGTGAGCCGGGCCTGCTCGGTGGTCTCACCGGCGCCCCGCTTCTTCGGGCGGGCCTGCTCCGGCCGGCGCACCACCAGGAGGCGCTCACCGGCGAGGGTCAGCTCGCAGGAGACCTCGGTGCGGGTGGCGGCGTCGGCGTGGTCGCTGCGCAGCCGCTTCTCCTCGCCGCGCGCGCCGGGGACGGTGCCGTAGAGCGCGAAGACCACGGCGTCCAGCAGCGTCGTCTTGCCGGCGCCGGTGGGGCCCCAGAGCAGGAACAGCCCGTCGCGAGCGACGTCGTCGACGTCGACGGTCTCGGTGCCGGCGAACGGCCCGAACGCGGTGAGCGAGAGCGAGTGCAGCCTCACAGGGCGGCCTCCTCGCGGGCGGCGGCCCCCAGCGCCCGGCCGAGGAGCTCCCGCTCGGCCGCGGTGACCCCCACGCCGCCGCGGACGTGGGCGACGAACTCGCCGGTGACCTCGATGTCGCTGCGGCCGCGCAGCCGCTCCTGGTAGCTGCGCCCGTCCCGGTTCGCGTCGCCGCCGGTCCACTCCAGGTGCACGCAGTGCGGGAAGCGGACCTGCAGCCGGCGCATCGGGTCGGCCGGGCGGACGGCGTCGGTCAGGCGGGCGGAGACGAAGTGCTCCTCGACCGCCGCGTGCGCGGGGTCGGCGAGCAGCTCGGCGAGGGTGCCGGTGAGCACGGTGAGCGGACGCGGGGTGGGCAGCGGGACGGCCCGGACCCCGGCCAGCCCGGCGGCGTCGAGGTCGACCAGCCACGCCTGCTTCTCCTGGCCGGCCTCGCCGAAGGAGTAGGCCAGCGGCGAGCCGCTGTAGCGCAGCCGCGGGGTGAGCGTCTGCGGCCGGTGCAGGTGCCCCAGCGCGACGTAGTCGACGCCGTCGAACACCGCGGCGGGCACCAGGTCCACCCCGCCGACACAGATGTCGCGCTCGCTCTCGCTGGCCACCCCGCCGCCGACGAAGGCGTGCGCCAGCACGACCGACCGCGTGCCGGGCCGCAGGAAGAGGTCGGCGCGCACCCGGTCCATCGCCTCGGCCAGCACCGCCTCGTGGCTGCGCGCGCCCGGCATCCCCAGCTCGTGCCGCGCGATCTCCGGCTCCAGGTAGGGCAGCCCGTAGACGGCGACGTCCCCGTGCTCGTCGCCCAGCAGCACCGGCTCGTCCAGCCGGCCGGTCGCCGCCCGCACGTGCACGCCGGACGTGGCCATGAGCCCGGCGCCGAACGACAGCCGGCGGGCCGAGTCGTGGTTGCCCGGGGTCAGGACGACGGTTGCGCCGGCGGTGCGCAGGCGCATCAGCACCCGGTCGAGGACGGCGGTCGCGTCCGCCGAGGGCACCGCGCGGTCGTAGACGTCACCGGCGACGACCACCACGTCGACCGACTCGGCTCCCACGACGTCGGCCAGGCCGGAGAGCACCGCCTCCTGCTCGCGGAGCAGGTCGGCGCCGTGCAGCGAGCGGCCGATGTGCCAGTCCGAGGTGTGCAGCAGCCGCATGGCCGCCGAAGGTAGGTCGGGGTACCGACAGAACCGCCGAGGCGCGCCGTGACGGAACCGTCACATCACGGAGTCAGAGCAGGGCGGTGGGGTGCGCGCTGCCGTAGCCGTCGCCGCGGATGTACCCGGCGTTCTCCTGGGCCCGGCGGTCGGCGTCCTCTTCGATCATGTGGTTGAGCAGCTGCTGGACGCCGTCGCTGTCGGGGATCTGCTTGAGCACCGTGGCGCTGCCGTCGCCAGCGGACTCGATGGTCAGGGTGCCGGAGCTGATCAGCCGCTCCCACAGCGTCTGGCGGTAGGAGACGTCGGTGATCCGGGACAGCCCGATGTCCCGGCCGTGCCGGGCGAGGACGCCCTCCCGGAACAGCAGCCGGTGCGTGGTGATGACGTAGTGGGTGGTGCGCCACCGCAGCACCGGCGCCAGCACGAACACCACGAGCAGCGCGAGGGCGACCCCCGTGATCACCATGCGGACGACGCCCTGCTGGCGGCCGTCGGGCACCATCGCGGCGCCGAAGGAGGCCCCGCCGACGATCAGCAGGAAGGCCACGACCGGGCCGAAGAGGGTCAGCCAGTGCGGGTGCAGGTGCCGGACGACCTCTTCGTCGGCCGCCAGCAGCTTGTCCGGGTAGGGCACCGCGACAGGATGACGCAGCGGGGGCCCGGGATCAGCGCTCCCGCGCCCGTGTCCGGACGTGTCGCACGTCACCGCTGGCCAGCTCGACCGGACCCTGCGCCGTTCGGACGACGAGCCGGCCGTCCCAGTCGACCGACTCGGCGACCCCCTCCAGGACCGACCCGTCGGGCAGCGCCACCGCGACCGTGGCCCCGACCGTCGAGGACCAGGCCAGGTAGTCGTGGGCCAGGCCCGTGCCCACCGGGTCACCCAGGGCGGCCACCCACGGCAGGTAGCGGCGCTCGAGGCCGCGCAGGAACGCCAGCAGGACCGCCGCGCGGTCCACCGGACGGCCGGCCGCCAACGCGAGCGAGGTGCCGCCCGGGGGCAGCTCGCCGACCGTCGTCGACACGTTGAGGCCCACGCCGACGACCACGGCGCCCGAGCCCACCTCGGCGAGGATCCCGGCGAGCTTCGCGCCGCCGGCGTCCAGCAGGTCGTTGGGCCACTTGAGCGAGGCCCGCACGCCGGGCACCTCCCCCACCGCCTCGGCCAGCGCGACGCCGGCCAGCAGCGGCAGCCACCCCCGCCGCGCGACGGGCACGTCGGGACGGAGCAGCAGGGAGACGGTGAGACCGGCGCCCGGAGGCGAGACCCAGGTGCGGTCCAGGCGCCCGCGGCCGGACGCCTGGTACTCGGCGACCAGCACCGTGCCCTCGGGGGCGTCGTCGGCCGCGGCGGCGAGCAGGTCGGCGTTGGTCGAGCCGACCTCGTCGACCACCCGGACCGACCGCCACAGGGCGCTGTCCGAGGTCAGCGCGGCCGCGAGTGCCCCGCCGTCCAGCGGGCGGCGGTGGGGGTCCGCCGAGCGGGACGGCGAGGCGAAATCCACTCCCCTACGCTACGGAACCCGTGAGCGTGCTGGCGAGCTCACGCACGGGCACAGCAGCGCCACGGACGTGGCCGACGAGCGCCAGCGAGGAGGACGCGTGAGTGCGGCTGAACTGGAGGGCGCCGGGGAGCACGTCCCCGGCGACATCGACATCCACACGACCGCGGGGAAGCTGGCCGAGTTCGGCCGGCGGGTCGAGGAGGCCACGCACGCGGGGTCGGCCCGCGCGGTCGAGAAGCAGCACGCCGCGGGCAAGATGACCGCCCGCGAGCGGATCGAGGCGCTGCTGGACCCGGGCTCGTTCACCGAGCTCGACGAGTTCGCCCGGCACCGCTCGACGAACTTCGGGATGGACGCCAAGCGGCCCTTCGGCGACGGCGTGGTCACCGGCTACGGCACCGTCGACGGCCGCCCGGTCTGCGTGTTCTCCCAGGACGTCACCGTGTTCGGCGGCAGCCTCGGCGAGGTCTACGGCGAGAAGATCGTCAAGGTCCTCGACCTGGCCATGCGCAACGGCTGCCCCGTCATCGGCATCAACGAGGGCGGCGGCGCCCGCATCCAGGAGGGCGTGGTCGCCCTCGGCCTGTACGCGGAGATCTTCCGGCGCAACGTGCACGCCTCCGGCGTCATCCCGCAGATCTCGCTCGTCATGGGCGCCGCGGCGGGCGGGCACGTCTACTCCCCCGCGCTCACCGACTTCGTCGTCATGGTCGACAAGAGCAGCCAGATGTTCATCACCGGCCCGGACGTCGTGAAGACCGTCACCGGCGAGGACGTCACCCTCGAGGAGCTCGGCGGCGCCCGAACGCACAACACCAAGTCCGGCGTCGCGCACTACCTGGCCGAGGACGAGGCCGACGCGCTGGACTACGTCAAGGCGCTGCTGTCCTACCTGCCCAGCAACAACCTCGACCCGCTCCCGGTCGTCGAGGTGCCGTCGGTCGACGTCTCCGTCCCCGACGGCGTGACCGAGGCCGACCTCGAGCTCGACACGTTCATCCCCGACTCGCCGAACACGCCTTACGACATGCACACCGTGATCACCCACGTCCTCGACGACGGCGAGTTCCTCGAGGTGCAGTCGCTGTTCGCGCCGAACATCGTCGTCGGCTTCGGCCGGGTCGAGGGCCGGCCGGTCGGCGTGGTGGCCAACCAGCCCACCCAGTTCGCCGGCACGCTGGACATCGACGCCAGCGAGAAGGCCGCCCGGTTCGTCCGCACGTGCGACGCGTTCAACGTCCCAGTGCTGACCTTCGTCGACGTCCCCGGCTTCCTGCCGGGCACCTCGCAGGAGTGGGAGGGGATCATCCGCCGCGGCGCCAAGCTGATCTACGCCTACGCCGAGGCGACCGTCCCCAAGATCACCGTCATCACCCGCAAGGCCTACGGCGGCGCCTACGACGTCATGGGCTCCAAGCACCTCGGCGCCGACCTCAACCTGGCCTGGCCCACCGCGCAGATCGCCGTCATGGGCGCCCAGGGCGCGGTGAACATCCTCTACCGGCGGGAGCTCGCCGAGGCCGACGACTCCGACGCCCGCCGCGCCGAGCTGATCACCGAGTACGAGGACGCGCTGCTGAGCCCGTACATCGCCGCGGACCGTGGGTATGTGGACCAGGTGCTCCTGCCCTCGCACACGCGGGTGCAGGTGACCCGCGCCCTGCGCCTGCTGGCCAACAAGCGCCAGACGCTGCCGCCCAAGAAGCACGGGAACATCCCGCTCTGATGGCCGAGCCCGAGTCCGAGCCGCGGCGCCCGCTACTGCGGGTCGTCCGGGGCGAGCCCACCGCCGAGGAGCTCGCCGCCCTGACCGTCGTCGTCGCCGCCCAGTCCCAACGCCGTCCCGGCCGCCGCCCCACCCCGGTGGGCGCGTGGGCCTCGGCCGGCGACGCGCACCGCACACCACTGCGCCCCGGCCCCGGCGGCTGGCGCGCCTCCGGGAGGTTCTCATGAGCGTGGATCGTCGGCTGGTGCTCGCGTCGGCGTCCCCGGCGCGGCTGACGCTGCTGCGTCAGGCCGGCCTGGCGCCCGAGGTCGTGGTCAGCGACGTCGACGAGACCGCCGTCCGGGCGCCGCGGGTCGGTGAGCGGGTCGCGCTGCTGGCCGCCGCAAAGGCCGGCGCGGTCGCGGGGAAGGAGACCGACGCGCTCGTCGTCGGCGCCGATTCGCTGCTGGAGTTCCGCGGGCAGGCCATGGGGAAGCCGGCCGACGTGAAGGACGCCCGCGACCGGTGGCAGCGGATGAGCGGGCGCAGCGGCGTGCTGCACACCGGCCAGGCGCTCTTCGACGTCCAGGACGGCCGGGTGGTGGCCCGCGACGTCGCCGTCGTCTCCACCGTGGTGCACTTCGCCACCCCGACGCCGCAGGAGATCGAGGCCTATCTGGCCACCGGCGAGCCGCTGGCGGTGGCGGGGGCCTTCACCCTCGACGGGCTGGGCGCCCCGTTCGTCCGCCGGGTGGACGGCGACCCCGCGGCGGTGGTCGGTCTGTCGCTGTCGACCCTGCGCAGCCAGCTGGCCAAGCGCGGCCTGGCGGTCACCGACCTCTGGCGCCGCTGACCCCCTCGACGGCGAGGTCGAGGACGACCGCCCCGGCCACCGGCCGCAGGCCCTCCAGCCGGCGCTCGAGCTGCTCGGCCCAGGCCGGCACGCGGCGCACGCCGCTGGGGTAGAGGAAGAGCGTGGTCGAGCCGACCAGCCGCCAGCCCGCGTCCCCGGCCCGACGGAGGAAGTCCCGGACGGCGAAGGTGCGCTCGCCCGGGGTGAGCACGTGGTACGCCCACACGTACGGGTGCACCCGGTTGGGCTCCATGGCCCGCCACCGCGCCGTCGGGGCGCTCACGGCCCGCACCTCGGCGACCACCCGGTCCAGGTCCGTCACGTGGTGCAGCGCGTCCACGCTGACCACCAGGCCGGCGGACCCGGCCGGCACCACCTGCCCGAGGGTCTCCCCCGTGCCGACCTCGAAGCGGACGTTGGCCAGCCCTGCCTCCTCCGCCCGCCGCCGGGCGAAGTCCACGTAGTTGGGCAGCGGCTCGATGCCCACGAACGTCCGGTCGGGACGGCGGGCCGCCAGCTCCCGCAGCAGCGTCCCGGTTCCGCAGCCGACCTCGAGCACCGTCCCGGGCACCTCGTCGAGCACGCCGGTGAAGTACTCGACGCGACGCCGGGCCATGTGCCCGGCGGCCCGCAGGTCGTCGTACTCGTCGGGCCGCTCGTCGAACGAGGCGTTGAGGGCGCGCGTGTCCGGGTCGGGTCGGCGTTCCTGGGCCGCTCCGGAGGTCATCGCCGCAGGGTAGGGGATGTGTGTCCCCGTCGCGCGTGCTCCGGCGCTCCCCCGGAGGCCCACCTGCGCGCGTGTCGCCGTCGCCGCGGTGGCTACAGTCCGACCGGGTCAACTCGGAGGGAGCACCCTGGTGCAGAAGGTCCTGATCGCCAACCGCGGCGAGATCGCCGTGCGGGTCGCCCGCGCCTGCAGGGACGCCGGACTGACCAGCGTCGCGGTCTACGCGGAGCCCGACCGGGACGGCCTGCACGTCCGGGCCGCTGACGAGGCCTTCGCCCTCGGGGGGACGACGCCGGGCGACTCCTACCTGGTGATCGACAAGATCCTCGCCGCGGCGGAGAAGTCCGGCGCCGACGCCGTCCACCCCGGCTACGGCTTCCTCTCCGAGAACGCCGACTTCGCCCGCGCGGTCATCGACGCCGGGCTCACCTGGATCGGCCCCTCCCCCGAGGCGATCATCGCCCTGGGCGACAAGGTGCAGGCCCGGCACATCGCGATGAAGGCCGGCGCCCCGCTGGTTCCCGGTACCAAAGACCCCGTGTCCGGCGCCGACGAGGTGCTCGCCTTCGCCGAGGAGCACGGCCTGCCGGTCGCGATCAAGGCGGCGTTCGGCGGCGGGGGCCGCGGGCTGAAGGTGGCCCGCACCAAGGAGGAGATCCCGGAGCTGTTCGACTCCGCCGTCCGCGAGGCGGTGTCGGCCTTCGGCCGCGGCGAGTGCTTCGTCGAGCGGTTCCTGGACAAGCCGCGGCACGTCGAGGCCCAGGTGCTCGCCGACACGCACGGCACCGTCGTGGTCGTCGGCACGCGGGACTGCTCCCTGCAGCGGCGCAACCAGAAGCTGGTGGAGGAGGCGCCCGCGCCCTTCCTCACCGACGAGCAGCGGGAGCGGATCCACTCCTCGGCCCGGGCCATCTGCGCGGAGGCCGGCTACCACGGGGCCGGCACCGTCGAGTACCTGGTCGGCGTCGACGGCTCCATCTCCTTCCTCGAGGTGAACACCCGGCTGCAGGTCGAGCACCCGGTCACCGAGGAGACCAGCGGCGTCGACCTGGTCCGCCAGCAGTTCCGGATCGCCGACGGGCTGCCGCTGGAGATCACCGAGGACCCCGCGCCGCGCGGGCACAGCATCGAGTTCCGGATCAACGCCGAGGACGCCGGGCGGAACTTCATGCCCGCCCCCGGCCCGGTCACCCGGCTGGAGATCCCGCAGGGCCCCGGGGTGCGCTGGGACTCCGGCGTCGAGACCGGCGGCGAGGTCGCCGGCGCGTTCGACTCGATGCTGGCCAAGCTGATCGTCACCGGTGCGACCCGCACCGAGGCGCTGCAGCGCGCCCGCCGGGCCCTGGACGAGCTGGTCGTCGAGGGCATGCCGACGGTCGTCCCGTTCCACCGCGCCGTCGTCCGGGACGAGGCCTTCACCAGCGAGCCGTTCTCGGTCCACACCCGCTGGATCGAGACCGAGTGGGACAACCAGGTCGCCCCCTACGCCGCCGCCCCGGCCGGGCACGGCGAGCCGGAGCCGCGGCAGACCGTCGTCGTCGAGGTCGGCGGACGGCGACTGGAGGTGTCGCTGCCCGCGGGCCTGGCCACCGGCGGGCCGGCCGCGGCCGCGGGCGGGGCCAAGCCGCGCAAGCGGGGCGGCGGCCACGGCGGGTCTGCCGCCTCCGGCGACGCCCTCACCAGCCCGATGCAGGGCACGATCGTCAAGGTCGCCGTCGAGGACGGCACCTCCGTCGAGGCCGGTGACCTCGTCGTCGTCCTCGAGGCGATGAAGATGGAGCAGCCGATCGCCGCGCACAAGTCGGGCACCGTGACCGGCCTGTCGGCCGAGGTCGGCGCGACCGTCACCAGCGGCGCGGTGATCTGCACCATCGCCGACGCCGAGTAGCGGGGCTCCCCACCCCCGTTGCGCTCAGAGCGTGCCGACGAGGGTTCCACCCTGGAAGGTCTGAGAGCAGCCGCGGGCGGTGCACGAGGGATCGGCCCGCGGGTACCCCAGCGGGCCTGACTCCCAGCCCCGCGCCGCCCACTGGTCCCGGATGGTGCCCCAGACCTGGTGGGTCCCGGTGTCGACGCTGAAGAAGATGGATCCGCCCTCGAAGTGCTGGAAGCACCCGCCCGCCACCAGGCCACAGGTCGTGTCGGTGACCGGGTAGCCCAGCCGGCCCCACTCCCAGCCCTGCGCCGCCCACTTCTGGTGGACCGCACCGATCACCGAGTGCGCACCCGTGGCCGGGGACCAGTAGACGACCCCGTGCTGGAACTGCTGCAGGCAGCCGCCGTTCCGGGTCCCGCACGCGGCGTCGCCCGTGGGATAGCCGAGCACGCCCCGCTCCCAGCCCAGCACCGCCCAGCGGTCGCGGATCACCCCGTCCACGGCGCGGGCACCGCCGGCCGGGCTGAAGAAGATGGATCCGCCCTCGAAGTGCTGGAAGCACCCGCCCGCCACCAGGCCACAGGTCGTGTCGGTGACCGGGTAGCCCAGCCGGCCCCACTCCCAGCCCTGCGCCGCCCACTTCTGGTGGACCGCACCGATCACCGAGTGCGCACCCGTGGCCGGGGACCAGTAGACGACCCCGTGCTGGAACTGTCGCAGGCAGCCCCCGTTCCGGGCGCCGCACGTCTCGGCCCCGGTCGGTGCGCCGAGGGGGCCCTGGGCGCCACCGGATGCGGTGTAGAGCGAGTCGATCGGCGTGGCCGGGGTGGCCGACGTGCCCGTCTCGACGCGCACGACCGCGCCGGACGCGGACACGCTCTGGACTGTCACGGTGAAGCGGCCGCCGGCCAGGACGACCGGCGTCCCGACCGGGAGGGCCTGCTGCATGTCGCCGTTCCACCCCGTGCTCGCCGACGGCGTCGGGTCGAGCAGGACGGAGGTGTCCCGGCCACCCTGGGACTGCCGCACGAGCACACCCGCCTGGAGACCGTGCCAGTTGGCGCCGCTGCCCAGCCACGCGTCCTGGCCGCCCGCGGGCCGGTACTCCAGCCAGTAGGTGGGGTCGGTCCCGCCCGGGGCCAGCGTCACCGCCCGGGTCCCCGTCGACTGCGACACCGGGGCGATCGTCACCGTGCCGGCCGGGCCACCCGGGGTGAAGGCCTGGGGCGAGCCGGGCAGGACGCGCAGGCGGTCGGCGTGCGCGACGTTGAGCGAACCGACCTGCTCCCAGGACACGCCCATGACGTCGTAGTAGTCGCGGTAGGCCACCGTCCGGCAGGTGCCCGTCTCCACGCTGCGGTCGCACTGCAGGCCCGACGCGTGGCCCAGACCGAAGTTGTGCCCGAACTCGTGGGCGAGGACCGACGTCCGGGCGGCGCGCACGTAGAGGAACCCGCCGGCCCCCAGGCCGGTGCCCACCTGCGCCAGGCCGTAGGAGCACGCGGGCAGCGCCGGCGTGCTGGTGACGTAGAGCAGGAGGTGGCGACCCGGAGCCGGGGCGAAGCCGATCTTCCCGGCGACGTCGTTCCAGAGCAGGTACGGGTCGTCGCAGCCCTTGGTGGAGCTGACCCAGTCGGTCACGGTGGTGGTGACCCCGAGCCGGACGGCCCCGTTGGTCTCCCGCTCCCAGAAGTCGGCGACGGGTCCGTCGACCAGCGCGGCGACGTCGGCCGTCGCGGTGCCGTCCGGCGTGCCACCGGCGGGCAGGACGCGGACCACGGTGACCTGGTTGGTGAACGGCGGGGCGGCCGGCGCGACGGGCGGGGCGGCCGGCTGCTCCACGACCTCGGCCGACAGCACCTCGCGCGCCGGGTCCAGGCCCTGCTCGGCCGCGGGGGCGTCGGTCACCTCGTCCCCGACGGTCACCTCGACGGTCGCGCCGACGGGGATGTCCGCGACGTCGTCGGTCGGCACCCGGACGGCCTCGCCGGGCGCGGTCTCGATCCAGCTGAGCGGACCGTCGGCGGCCAGGGCGGCGGCCTCGGCCGGGTCCTCGTCCGTGTGCTCGGGCCAGGCCTGCACGAGCTCACCGACGAGGGTGTCCCCGCGGGCCGGGTCCTCGGCCAGGGCGGGCGGGGCGCCCAGCAGGGGCAGGGCGGTCGCGACGGCGGCGAGCACGGCGAGCGACCGCAGGGTCGGCGGACGGCGGACGAGGGACACGGGAACTCCAGGGCCGGTGGACTGACTTCTCCATCGGCACCGCGGGTGCCGATCCGGACGGCGGTCGGTCAGGGGCGGGCGCGCAGTCGACGGCCGGCCCAGGCGCCGGCCAGGAACAGGGCCACGGCGCCGACGGCGACCGCGAGCAGCGGCGGCCACGAGGTCCCGGTCGCCGCCGGGTCGACCGTCTCCTGCGCCTGCGTCTGCAGCTCCGTGGGCGCCTGCTCCACCGGCGCCGGTGCCGGCAGCTCGGCGGCCTGCGGGGCGGCCGGCGGGGCGGCCTCCGGGGCGGACGCGGCCGGCGCGGCCGG
>NZ_JALPKQ010000081.1:0-11302 GCF_051383655.1 Geodermatophilus sp. CPCC 205761 | reverse complement strand
CCGTCTTGTCCCCGGGCCGCGCACCGGCGGCGGGGACGAGGGGCGTTGCCCGGCCGAGGGATCGCTGCCCGGACGCTCCGCGGCCGGCGGCGGGACCGGTGGCAGCGGGATCTGGCGCTGCCGCTCCTCGACGGGACCGTCGCCGTTCACACCGGGCTCCGCGTCGGCGGCAGCGGCACGCCCTCGGGCTCCTCGGCCGCCCCGCGGCGGCGGCGCAGCAGGAAGAGCACCAGCCGGCGCAGGAACAGCAGGCCGAGCAGGGCCCCGGCGCCGATCGTGATGATCAGCGAGATCGAGCCGTAGGCGGTGCTGCGGACCTGGAGCTCCACCGACTCGCCCAGCGGATCGCCGTCGGGGGTGGTGAGGGTCGCGACCACGCCGAACCGGCCGGACTGGCGCACCTCCGCGGGGACCTCCAGCGTCGTCCGCTGGTCGGGGGCCAGCACCGGCGCCCCGATGTCGGAGACGGTGAGCGCGTTGCCCCGGGTCTGCAGCCGCAGCTCCACCTGCACGGCGAACGGCAGGTCGTTGTGGACGGTCAGCACCAACGGGGCGTCGGTCGAGGCGAGGCTGTAGGTGCCGTCGGCCGGGGAGAGCAGGGTGACCTGCCGGCGCAGCCCGTCGAACGTCGTCCGCAGCTCGTCGGCCGCGGCCCGGAACCCCTCCGGGTCGTCGCGCCAGGCCGCGGACGCCGTGCGCGACACCGCGGCGTCGTAGCCGGCGAGCGCGATCGCGGGGTCGTCGACGACGGCGCCGGCCAGGGCGTCGCGGATGCCGACCGCCGTGACGACGTCGGCCATTCCGTCGGGCTCCAGGCCGCCCGGCTCGGCGGGCGTCGCCAGCTCCCCGGTCGGGCGGGACGGGCCGTCGCCGAGCTGGGCGACCGTGGCCGGGCGCAGCCAGGGCAGCTGGGCCGAGGCGGCGATCATGGCGCTCACGGCGGCGGGATCGGCGTCGACCTCGCGCGGCGGGGCGACGAGGACGCTCTGCCCGGCGGCGGGGTCGGCACCGGGAGTCAGCCCCATGAGGGCCAGCTCGGCGACGTAGCGCTGCTCGACGACCCGCGCCCCCGTCGGCGTCTCCAGCACCGACCCGACCAGTCCGCCCAGCCCGCTGTCGGCGACGAGCGCGTCCAGCTGGCCGTCCCCGGTCGGCACCGTCGTCCGGGCGGCGGCGCCCCCGGTGTCCAGGCCGAGGGCGGCCGAGCCGTCGGTCAGGCCGCTCGGGGCGAGGACCACCTCGTCCATCCCGCCGGCCCGCAGCGTCGCGAGGGTGTCCGCCCGCACCGAGCCGCCGACCGCCCAGGCCAGGTCGGTGCGCGGCTCGGTCCCGAGAGCCTCCCGCACGACCTCCGCGCCGGCGCCGGTGCCCTCGCCGGCCGCGGTGGTCCCCGGGGCGTCCTCCGCCGTGCCCTCGGGGGAGCCGGGCAGGCTCCGGGTGACCACGTCGGGCAGGCCGGCGGCGGTGAGGGCGTCGGCGTCGACGTCTCCGTAGGGCAGCGCGACCACCGGGTGGTCGGCGGCGACGGCGCGCAGCCGGTCGAGGAACGCCGCGGCGTCCTCGGTGCCCCGCCCGGCGTCGTCCTCGCCGGCCACGTCGTAGGGGCCGGCGGCCATGATCTCGAGCTCCTCGACCAGCGCGGGGTCGACGGCGAGGGTCACGGGGGCCACCGGCACCGGGTCGCCGCCCTCGGGCGGGAGGGCCTCGGGCAGCCGCTCGACCGCGGCCAGCGCCCGGTCGAGCCGTCCGTCGGCGGCCACCTGCCCGGCGAGTCCGTCGTCGACGAAGTCGCCGTCGGCGTTGCGGTGGGTGCGCTCGACGAGGGGCCACAGCCACGCGACGCTGGTCAGCCCGGCCGGTTGCGCGGCCGGCTGGACGAGGAACGTGGAGACCTCGCCGACCCGCCGCCGCTCGCCGTCGGCCGCCGCGCCGTTGAGGTTGAGCAGCACGGGGTAGACGCCGTCGCGGTCGATCCGCAGCTCGTCCGTGGTCGTGGTGAGGAGGAAGGCCACCGTGTCCCCGGGCTCGAGCTCGCCGGAGACCTCCTGGAACGGCGTCGCGACGACGCTGTACGGATCGGGGTCGGCGTCGGTGCCGCGGAGCTCGGCGCGGGTGTCGACCAGCTCGCCGCGCTGCAGGCGGACGTCGAGGTCGGTGAGCGTCTCGGTGCCGGTGTTGGTCAGCGTGCCGCCGACGGTGACCACGGCCCCGGGCGTGAGGGTGCGCGGCTCGATGCGGTCGACCTCGATCTGCACCGGGCGGCCGGGGTCGCTGGTGTCGTCGTCGGTCACCGGGATCTCCTCGCCCGGTGCGGCGAGCGCCGGTGCGGCGGCGGCCAGGGTCACCAGCGGAGCGCCCAGCAGCCCGGCCAGGACGGCGCCGACCGCCGTCCGACCGCCGGCTCGCCGCCGGCGGCGGTGCGGAGCGGACCGGCCACCGGCGCGCCCGGCAGCCGACCCGATCACGACAGCTCCCCGCCGGGGTCCTGCGTCCTGCCTGGTCGCGCGGGCCGGTTCACGCGGTGTCGGCGAGGAGCGCGGGTGCCCGCTCGACCAGCGCCCGCTCGTCGGCGTACGCGAGCCGGCCGCTCAGCTCGTCGAGGGGCACCCAGGCGACCTCGGTGACCTCGATGTCGGCGTCGGACAGGGCTCCGCCGATGGCGCGGAGCAGGAAGTGGTGCACGGTCTTGTGCACGCGGCGGCCGTCGGCGACGAACCAGAAGTCGATGATCCCCAGGGGTGCGACGACCTCGCCGATGATCCCGGTCTCCTCGGCGACCTCCCGGACGGCGGTGTCCTCGGGGGTCTCGCCCTCCTCGATGTGGCCCTTGGGGAGGGACCACAGCAGCCGGCCGCGACGGTCGGTGCGCCCGATGAGTGCAGCCCGCGGCCCCGTGATGGGGTCGTCTGCCACCACGAGGCCCCCGGCGGAGGTCTCGTCGACCCGGCGCAACCGGCGGCCGGGGCGCCCGCGCCCGCCCGTCCCAGCCATGCCAGGAGGGTAGCGCGCGCCACGCCACTACCCTGGATCGTCGTGTCCGCTGAGCCCCCGAGTCGCCCTGACCCCGAGCCGGTCCCCCCGGCAGTTCAGGAGACGGTGCGGCACCTCGTCGACGTCTCCCCCGTGCTGACCCGGCTCGGCGAGCGCTTCACCGCCGCCGGCTTCGAGGTGCACCTGGTGGGCGGGTCGGTGCGGGACGCGCTGCTGGCCGCCGGCTCGGGCGGCCCGCGCGAGCCCGGTGACCTCGACCTGACCACCGACGCCCGCCCCGAGCAGGTGCTCGAGCTGCTGCGCGGGGTGGCCAGTTCCACGTGGAACACGGGGATCGCCTTCGGCACGGTCGGGGCGGAGGTGGCCGGCGTCCGGCTGGAGATCACCACCTTCCGGGCCGACCGCTACGACCGCGAGTCGCGCAACCCCGACGTCGCCTGGGGCGACTCGCTCGTCGACGACCTCGCCCGGCGGGACTTCACCGTCAACGCGATGGCCGTCTCGCTGGGACCCGACCGCGCGGTCACCGACCCGTACGGCGGGCTCGGTGACCTGCTGGCGAGCCGGCTGCGGACACCCGGCACCGCGGCCGACTCCTTCGCCGACGACCCGCTGCGGATGCTGCGCGCCGTCCGGTTCGTGGCCCAGTTGGGGCTGACGCCGTCCGACGACGTCGTCGAGGCGATGACGTCGATGTCGGGTGCGCTCGAGCGGATCACCCCCGAGCGGGTGCAGGCGGAGCTGTCCAAGACGCTGCTGCAGGACCGTCCGCGGGCGGCGCTGGAGCTCTTCGTGGCCACCCGCCTGGCCGACGTCGTCCTGCCGGAGCTGTCGAAGCTGCGCATGGAGATCGACGAGCACCACCAGCACAAGGACGTCTACGCCCACTCCCTCACCGTGCTCGACCAGGCGATCGCGCTGGAGAAGGCGGACCCGGACGCCGGGTCGCCCGACCTCGTGCTGCGGCTGGCCGCGCTGCTGCACGACGTCGGGAAGCCGGACACCCGGCGGCACGAGGCGCGCGGGCGGGTGTCCTTCCACCACCACGAGGTGGTCGGCGCGAAGCTGGTGCGCAAGCGGCTGCAGGCGCTGCGGTACTCGAAGGAGATCACCGAGTCCGTCGCCCGGCTGACCTTCCTGCACCTGCGGTTCCACGGCTACGGCCGCGGCGAGTGGACCGACTCGGCAGTGCGCCGCTACGTCACCGACGCCGGCGACCTGCTGTCCCGGCTGCACAAGCTGGTCCGCTCGGACTGCACGACCCGCAACAGGAAGCGGGCCGCCGCACTGGCGGCGACGTACGACTCGCTGGAGCAGCGGATCGCGGAGCTGTCGGCCGCCGAGGACCTCGCCCGCGTGCGCCCGGACCTCGACGGCAACGCGATCATGGAGATCCTCGGCATCCCGCCGGGCCGGGAGGTCGGCGAGGCGTGGAAGCACCTGAAGAACCTCCGGCTCGAGCGCGGCCCGCTGGACCGGGACGAGGCCGAGGCCGAGCTCCGCGCCTGGGCACGAGCGCATGGAGTGGGATCGCAGGCGTAACGCCCGCGGAACTCCTCCATGCCGGGCGCCCTGTGGACAACGCACCGGCGTCCGCGGCGACCCGCCACACGATGTGCCGGTGCCGACGTCGTCCGTCTTCCCGCCGGGACTGGTGGTGGCTCGCCGTGAGCTCCTCCGGGAGCGGGGCATCAGCAACGACCGGATCAGGACGGCGCTGCGCACCGGCCGATGGCAGGAGCCGGTGCGCGGGGTCGTGGTCGGGCACAGCGGCGCGCTGACGCAGCGGGAGCGCTGGCTGGTCGGTCTCGCGTTCGGCGGCGAGGACTCCTGCCTGTCCCACCACAGCGCGCTGCTCCTCTGGGGTGCCCGGGCTCAGGAGCTGGCCGCCGGACGCCGGGTCGCCGGGGCCCTCGGGAACTACCGCGCCCAGCCGGAAGGCGGTCTCGTCGAGATCTCCCGCCCGCACGGGCAGCACATGTCCTCGCACGGTCTGGTCGTCGTGCACCAGAGCCGGCGGCCGCTCGAGGCGGTGGTGCTCTCAGGACTGCGGACGACGAGCGCCGCACGCGCCGCGATCGACGTGGCTCTCACCTGCCGCCGGCGGCGGGACATCGACCACGTCATCTCCGACGTGCTGCAGAGAGGGCTGGCCACGGTCGACGACCTCGTCCGGGAGAGGCGGCTGGCCGGTCGGGGACTGCGCGCCGCCCTCGCGGATGCCCGGCGCGGCATGCGCTCGGTCGGCGAGAGCGACCTGCGGCGGGTCGTCCTCGCCGCCGGTCTGCCGGAACCGGAGTGGAACGCGCCGATCGAGACGGCTGCGGGCACGTACTTCGTCGATGCGCTGTGGCGGCACAAGCGGGTGGCTGCCGAGGCCGACGGGCTCGCCTACCACCTCAGTGCACGGGACTGGGGTGCGGACCTGCGTCGCCAGAACGCCATCCACGGTGCCGGAGTGGTCCTCCTGCGCTTCCCCGTCCGGCGGCTGAGGGACGAGGAGCGGGCCTGCGGAGACGAGCTGAGGCCCCTGGTGGCGTGATGGAGGGGATTCGTTGGGGTGACGCCCGCGAATCCACTCCGTCAGCGGCTCAGGAGGGCGGTCAGGGCGTAGAGGGTGCCGACGGCGACGACGACGGCGGGCGAGACCCCCGACTCCGGCAGCAGCGCCGCCGCCGCGACCAGGGCCACCACGTAGGCCACGTTCACCAGGGTGTCGTAGACCGAGAACACCCGGCCGCGGACGTCGTCCTCGATCGACTCTTGCAGCGTGCTGTCGACGCAGATCTTCACGCCCTGGCCCACGAACCCGACCACGAACCCGGCGAGGACGACGGTCGGTGCGCGGAACGGCAGCCCGAGCGCGATCAGCAGCGGCCCGGCCGCGGCCAGCAGCAGCGTGACCCACCGCCGCCGGCCCACGCGCCGCACCGCGACCGGCGTGACGACGGCGGCCAGCAGGGTCCCGGTCGCGCCCGCCGCCAGCGCCACGCCCAGCCCGGCCAGCCCGCCCGGCACCGGTCCCTCCGCCGCCAGCGTGTTGCGGAACAGCAGCAGGGTCATCAGCGTGACGACGCCGAAGCACAGCCGGTGCACGGTGATGACGGCCAGCGCGGTCCGGGCGGGTGGACGCGCCCAGGCGTGCCGGGCACCGGCGACCATCCCGGCGACGACGTCCCGCACCGTCATCCGCGCCGCGGCGGCCGCGGCGCCGTCCGGTCCCAGGCCCCCGCGCCCGAAGCCGGCGGCCACCAGCGCCGCCAGCACGTAGGGCACCGCGGCGGCCAGCGCCATGACCGCGTAGGCGGTGTCCCCGGCCGCGGCCAGCTGCACCAGCCCGACCGCGACCGCGCCGCCGACCACCGTGGCCACCGCTCCGGACGTCGTCGCCACCGCGTTCGCCGACACGAGGGAGCCGGTGGTGTGCGGGAGGGCCGCCGACAACGCGGAGAGGACGAACCGGGCGACGGCGAACACGAGCAGGCCGGCGAGGTGGAACGGGACGCCTCCGACGCCGCCCCACACCAGCGCCGCGACGAGCCCGACCAGCGCGGCCCGCACCAGGTTGGCCCACAGCAGCACCTGCCGGCGGCTCCACCGGTCCAGCCAGACGCCGGCGAACGGGCCGACCAGCGAGTAGGGCAGCAGCAGGACGGCGAACCCCGCGGCGACGTCGACGGGGTCGGCCGCGCGCTGCGGGTTGAACACGATGGTGCCGGCGAGCGCGGCCTGCAGGACGCCGTCGCCGAACTGGGCGGACAGCCGCGTGCCGAGCAGCCGCCGGAAGTCCGGCAGCGCCAGCAGGTGGCGCACGGTCGTCCCCGCCTGCCGCACCCGGTCACCCTACGGTGGGCGACACCTCTCACAGGGTGGACGACGGGCCGCAGGAGTCGCCGGATCCGCGACGTCTGCGCCCTCCCTGGAGCGCCGTGGTGGGGCACACTGGACGCGATGACTCCCCCGCCCTCGTCCGACTCCGAACCCGGCCGGCCCGCACGGCCAGCGACGGGACGACGTCCTGCGGATGCGGTGCCCTCGCTCTCGATCGGCTCGCTGGACGACGTCTGCCCGGGCTCCCTGCTCGTGGCGATGCCGACGCTCACCGACCCGACCTTCGCGGGCACCGTCGTGTTCGTCCTCGACCACAACGAGAGCGGCACGCTGGGCGTCGTCCTCGGCCGGCCCAGCCAGGTCGAGATCCGCGACGTGCTCCCCGGGTGGTGCGACCTCGCCGTCGACCCCGGGGTGTTCCACGTGGGCGGCCCCTGCGAGACCGACACCGCCCTGTGCCTGGCGGTCTGCCCGGGTGCCACGCCCGGTGAGGACAGCGGCCTGCGCCGGGTCGCCGGCGACGTCCACCTCGTCGACCTCGACGCCGACCCCGTCGCGCTCGACGGGCAGGTGCGGGGGCTGCGGGTCTTCGCGGGCTACGCCGGCTGGTCGCCGGGGCAGCTGGCCGGCGAGATCGTCGAGGGGGCGTGGGCGTGCGTGCCCGGCTCCCCCGACGACGTGCTGAGCGAGCTGGCCGGCCCCGAGCTGTGGCGGCGGGTCCTGGGCCGGCAGACCGGCCGGCTGGCGGTGCTCTCCACCGCGCCGTGCGACCCGACGGCCAACTGAGGGTCACGACTCGGTATCGGAGTACCTGCGCCCCCGCCCCCCATCTGGTAAGAAGTGGAGCTGGAAGGGGCGGTCTGGGGAAGAGGCCGCCCCTTCCGCACGTCCCGGCCCGGTCGGTTCACAGCCCGACGGTCGCCGCGACCTCCGGGTAGGCGGTCCCGTCGACCGTCTGCTCCGCCGCCGGCACCGTGATCTCGCGCGGACCGTGGTCCGACAGCGTCACCGTCACGTCGTGCTCCTGCTCCGGCAGCCGGGTGGCGAACTGGACGAGCAGGTCGGTCGAGCTGTCGACGGCGACCGACCACCCCGACTCCGAGGCGTAGACCGCGGTGAGCTCGCCGTCGATCGACCGGTCGCCCTGCCAGGTGTAGTCCTCGCTGCGGAAGACGCCGGGGTCGTCGGCCTCTGCGGCGGACAGGTTGAGCACCAGCCGCAGCAGGACGTCGGTGAGCGGCGACTCCTCCGACGTCGCCAGGGGCCGGCGCACGTAGGCCGCCTCGGGCAGCCCCGCGGCGGCCAGCGCGTCGGTCAGGCCCGGCACGTCGCCGAACCAGACCTCGCCGGTGGTGAAGAAGAGCGTGCGGGTGTCCTCGGGGCGCGCGTCGCCGTGGGTGGTCACCGCCTGGGCCCGGCCGACCGAGCCGGAGAAGTCCACCTCGCCGGTCAGCGTCAGGACGGTGCTCTCGCCGTAGGGGGCGGTGACGACGAAGTCCGCGCCGCCCTGCTCGTGGTTGCGCAGCAGCAGGTCGGCCAGGACGCCGGCCTCCTCGACCGTCACCGGGTCCCCGGTCACGCGCTGGTCGTCAGCTCCGGAGCACCCGGTCAGCAGCGCCAGCACGACCCCCACGGCCGGCAGCAACGGGCGGCGGTGCGGGGGCATGCTGATCAGGGTAGGCAGCGCCACCTGGCGCAACGGCGACCCACGCGGGACCGGAACGCGACAGGGCCCGCCCCACGAGGGGACGGGCCCTGCCGGACCCCCTGCAGGGTCCCGCCGCGAACCTGCGAGCGACGGGGGCAGGGGGTCCTTCTTCAGCGCTCGACGTCGCCGCGGATGAAGGCCTCGACGGCGTCGCGGGCCTCGCTGTCGTCGTACTGCACCGGCGGGCTCTTCATGAAGTACGAGGACGCCGACAGGATCGGGCCGCCGATGCCGCGGTCCTTGGCGATCTTCGCGGCGCGGACGGCGTCGATGATGATGCCGGCCGAGTTCGGGGAGTCCCAGACCTCGAGCTTGTACTCCAGGTTCAGCGGGACGTCGCCGAACGCGCGGCCCTCGAGGCGCACGTAGGCCCACTTGCGGTCGGTCAGCCACGGCACGTGGTCCGACGGGCCGATGTGCACGTTGCCGGCGCCCATGTCGCGGTCGACCTGGCTGGTGACCGACTGGGTCTTGGAGATCTTCTTCGACTCCAGCCGCTCGCGCTCGAGCATGTTCTTGAAGTCCATGTTGCCGCCGACGTTGAGCTGCATCGTGCGGTCGAGCTGGACGCCGCGGTCCTCGAACAGCTTGGCCAGGACCCGGTGGGTGATGGTGGCGCCGACCTGGCTCTTGATGTCGTCACCGACGATCGGGACGCCGGCGGCGGTGAACTTGTCCGCCCACTCCTGGGTGCCGGCGATGAAGACCGGCAGCGCGTTCACGAACGCCACACCCGCGTCGATGGCGCACTGGGCGTAGAACTCCGCCGCCTGCTGCGAGCCCACCGGCAGGTAGCAGACCAGGACGTCGGCGCCGGACTCGCGCAGCGCGGCGACGACGTCGACCGGCTGCTCGTCGGACTCGTCGACCATCTCGCGGTAGTACTTGCCGAGGCCGTCCAGCGTGGTGCCGCGCTGGACCGGGACGCCGAGCGGCGGCACGTCGCAGATCTTGATGGTGTTGTTCTCGCTGGCGACGATGGCCTCGGAGAGGTCCCGGCCGACCTTCTTGGCGTCGACGTCGAACGCGGCGACGAACTCGATGTCGGAGACGTGGTACTCGCCGAACCGGACGTGCATCAGACCCGGCACCGACGTCGTCTCGTCGGCGTCCCGGTAGTAGTGCACGCCCTGCACGAGCGAGGCGGCGCAGTTGCCGGCGCCGACGATGGCGACCTTGACAGAACCCATGGAGTTCTCCTTCTTCCTTCTAGGACCGCGAGCGGTCGGTGTTCGGACCGGGCGGGGTCCCGGTGGGAGCGTCGGGACGGGGCGCAGCCCCGTCGGTGGGTGGGGTCGGCTCGGGGCCGGACGCCGTGGTCTCGGCGCCGCCCTGCCGCTCGATGTCGATCAGTTCCGAGAGCCAGCGGACCTCCCGGTCCACCGACTCCAGGCCGTGGCGCTGCAGCTCGAGGGTGTAGCGGTCGAGCCGCTCGCGGGTCCGCGCCAGTGAGGCCCGCAGGCCCTCCCGCTGCCGCTCGACGGTGCGGCGGCGCCCCTCGAGGACGCGCAGCCGCACGTCCGCGGCGGTGTGCCGGAAGAACGCCAGGCGGACGCCGAAGGCGCCGCTGTCGTCGTACGCCTCCGGGCCGGTCTGGCTGACCAGCTCGTGGAAGCGCTCCTTGCCCTCCGCGGTGATCGTGTAGACCACCTTCCCGCGGCGACCGGTGAGCGCCGGGGCGTCGGCCGGGAGCAGTGCGCGCGGGTCGGGCTCGTCGGTGGTGACGTACCCGGCCGCGTGCAGCCGCTTGAGCGCGGGGTACAAGGACCCGTAGGAGATGCTGCGCAGCCCGCCGAGCACCTGTGCGAGCTGTTTGCGCAGCTCGTAGCCGTGCATCGGTGACTGGTGCAGCAGGCCCAGGATGGCGAACTCGAGCACGTCGCCTCCCCTTCGCGCCACGGACCGATGTATCGGGACGATACATCGGCAGGTGTCTGTCAGTACACCGGCGGGTGGACGGGAGGCGCCCGGAGCGACCGGGGCACCGCGTCGCCTCGGCTGCCGGTGTCGGCTCCGGTGCGTACATTGACGCCGTGCCCGGACGACGATCCGTCGTGGACTACTCGCTGCAGCGGCGAGCCGTGCTCGCCGACGTGTACGCCGGACGCACGGGGCTCTTCGAGGTCTGCGACGCCAGTCCCTACCTCACCCGGGCGGCCAAGTACCACGGCGAGGCGACCGACGTCGCCTGTCCGGTCTGCCGCAAGGACCGCATCACGCTGGTCAACTACGTCTACGGCGAGCACCTCGGCCCCACGGCCGGCCAGGCCAAGACCCAGGCCGAGCTCGCCCGGATGGACGCGATGCAGGAGGAGTTCTCCGTCTACGCCGTCCAGGTGTGCCGCGGGTGCGGGTGGAACCACCTGGACTGCTCCTACGTCCTGGGTGCCGAACCCGACCCGAGCCGCCAGCCCCGCCGGACGCGTCGCCGGGCTGCGACGGAGTAGTCCGCGTCACTCCTGGGAACATCGAGGACCCTGATACGGCGTTGTCCTGGTGGGGCCCGGCTGCTCGCTGCCGCGCCGCGGGTCCTCCCCGCTCCCACAGCTGAAGACGCCACCCTGGGCTTCTGCACGACTACCGTCGGTGAGAGCCCACTGAGACGAAGCCAGAGAGGGGCCCCTTTTCGTGCCTCCCCACGACGAGACCACACCGGTCGGGCCGCAGGGCGGCCCGCCGCGGCGGCCGGAGCCCGGCCGCCGCGCGATCGGTGGGAGCGGCGCACGGCGGCCATCGGCCGACCGTGGGGGCCGCACGGCGGCGGCCCGCAGC
>NZ_JALPKQ010000080.1:0-12041 GCF_051383655.1 Geodermatophilus sp. CPCC 205761 | reverse complement strand
TCGGCCAGCTGCACCGGCACCCGATCGGCCGGCCACTGGTCGGGCAGCGCGAGCTCGGCGACCGTCAGGCCGACCCCGAACCCACTCCCGCTGAACACGACTCCCACCTAAGCCGGGGGTACGACCCTTTCTGGGCCTCTCACCAGCACGGACACACGAACTCCGGAGAGAAGATCAGGGGCCGGTCGGGTGCTCGGAGCGGTCCGGCCGGCACCCGGGCGGCCCGGACGGGCCCGGCTCCCTGCCGGACTTTCCGCGCCGAAAGTCCGAGAACGGGGCGGAGCTCCAGCGCCGGGGGTTCCGCAGGCGGACGCAAAGGCCGCGCACGGGTGGGACCAGGGACCTTGGACTCTGCCCGCACCGGTCGCATTGGCCTCTAGCCTGGGCCGTCCGGCCCTCGCGGCCGGTCACCGAGAGCATGGTGGCGACGGGGAGGACGGCTGTGAGCGGAAACGGGGTGAGCCCGGCGATCCGGGTGTTCCTCCTCGACGATCACGAGGTCGTCCGGCGCGGGGTGGCCGACGTGCTGGAGAGCGACCCTGGCATCACCGTCATCGGCGAGGCCAAGAACGCCGCCGAGGCGCTGGCCCGCGTCCCGGCCCTGCGCCCGGACGTCGCCGTCCTCGACGTGCGGCTGCCCGACGGGGATGGCGTCTCCGTGTGCCGCGAGCTGCGGTCGAAGATGCCCGAGCTCAAGGTGATCATGCTGACCAGCTACAGCGACGACGAGGCGCTGTTCGAGGCGATCATGGCCGGGGCCTCGGGGTACCTGCTCAAGCAGATCCTGGGCCAGGACCTGGTCAGCGGCGTCCGCGCGGTGGCCGCCGGCGGCTCGCTGCTCGACCCGACGGCGACCACCGCGGTGCTGACGCGCCTGCGGCGGGCGGCGGAGCCCGCCGGGCCGCTGGCCAAGCTCAGCGACCAGGAGCGCACCGTGCTCCAGCTGATCGGCGAGGGCCTGACCAACCGGCAGATCGGCGAACGGATGTTCCTCGCCGAGAAGACCGTGAAGAACTACGTCTCGCACCTGCTCGCCAAGCTGGGCCTGGAGCGGCGCACGCAGGCGGCGGTCCTGGCCACCGAACTGCGCGGCTCGCAGCCGGTCACCCGCCAGGGCTGACCCCCGCCGCGGCGCAGCGGCGTCACCGCGCTCAGCGCAGCGGCGCCCACCAGCGCAGCCGCGTCCCGCCGTCCGGCAGGGCCGCGACGACGCAGTCCCCGCCGCGCCGCTGCGCGCGGTCCTCCAGGTTGCGCAGGCCGCTGCGGGCTGCCCGGACGTCGATGCCGCGGCCGTCGTCCACGACCTCCAGCACGACCTCGTCGGCCACGTCGACGGTGACCGTGACGTGCCGCGCCCCGGAGTGCCGGGCGGCGTTGCTCACCCCCTCGCGGGCGACCGCCTCGAGGTCGGCCGCGAGATCCCCGGTGACCAGGCTGTCCACCGCTCCGGACATCCGGACGGTCGGGTGCAGCCGCCCGCCGGCGGTCTCGGTGACGATGTCGAGCACCCGACGACGCACGCTGGTCGACTGGTCCAGGTCCTCGGTCGTGTGCAGGTCGAAGATCGTCGTCCGGATGTCGCGGACGGTCTCGTCGAGCTCCAGCACGACCTTGCGGATCCGGGCGCGGGTCTCCGGGTCGGGCAGCCGGGGGAGCACGGACTGCAGGCTGAGACCGGCGGCGAACACCCGCTGGATGACGTGGTCGTGGAGGTCCTGGGCGATCCGGTCGCGGTCCTCGTACACGGCCAGCTGCCGGGCCACCCGCTGCTGGACGGCCATGTCGAGGGCAGCGGCGATCTGCAGCGCGAACGCGCTCATCAGCGGGGCCAGCGCCGGCGGGAACGGCGGTCGCCCGGCCCGGCGGGCGGCGACCAGGACGGCGTCCTCGCTGTGGCTGCCGCGCAGCCGGACACCGGTGCACGAGCCCCAGGCGACTTCGGCGTTGGGCCCCTGGTAGGCCAGCCCCGTCGTGTCCATGACGACCACCGACTCGGCGCGGGCCACCGCGTCGAGGACGGTGTTCTCCCGGGGGGAGAGCCGGGTGCCGGTGACGTCGTCCATCCCCTCGCCGCTCTGCGCGCGGATGACGTAGCAGTCGTCCGCCGAGTCCGGACCCACGAGCAGCCAGGTGCCGTCGGCGTCGATCAGCTCCGCCACCCGGGTCGTGACCAGCGGGAAGACCTCGTCGAGCGACGAGGCGCTGAGCAGGCAGGCGCGGACGTCGGACAGCGCCGCGGTCCACCGTCGCTGCGCCTCGGCCTCCTCGTAGAGCCGGGCGTTGTCGATGGCGATGCCCACCGCGCCAGCCAGCGCAGTGAGCACGACCTCGTCCTCGGCGGTGAACTCGCCCTGCCGCTTCTCGGTGAGGTACAGGTTGCCGAAGACCTCGCCCCGCACGAGCACCGGCACCCCGACGAACGAGCGCATCTCCGGGTGGTGCGGCGGGAAGCCGACCGACGACGGGTGCCGGCCGAGGTCGGGGATGCGCAGCGGGCGCGGCTCGGTGATCAGCTGGCCGAGCACGCCCTTCCCCTCCGGGAGGGAGTCCATCCGCGCGGCCAGCTCGTCGTCGATCCCGACGTGGATGAACGCGGCCAGCCCGCCGCCGGAGGCCAGCACCCCGAGCGCCCCGTACCGGGCGTCGACCAGGTCGACCGCGGCCTCGACGATCCGGCGCAGGGTGTTCTCGAGGTCCAGCCCGGTGGAGACGCTGAGGAAGGAGTCGAGGAGGTGCTGCACCCGGGTCTGGCTGCGGGCCACCTCCGCCACCTCCGCCAGCTCCTCGTCGAGCGGCTCGGTCAGGCGCATGCCGACGAACGGGGACGCCCGGACGGGCTGTCCCTGCTCCGAGCGTGGCTCAGACGGCATGGTCGGTCCCGCTTCCTCTGGAGTTACGAGACTGCCACGGCCGGTGAGCCAGGGGAAGGCAGATGTGACGCTCAGCGGGTGTGTTCGGCGAGGCGGGGCAGTGCGTCGCCGACCGGTGGCCGGACGGCCACGCTCCGCCGGGGTCGGGCTCGCCAGCCGGTGACCATGCCGATGCCGACGCTGATGTAGCAGCGGTCGGGCCAGCTGAGCAGGAACGGCCACGGCAGGGCGTCGAGGTCGGCGATCTCGGCGGGGTCGGTGACCGAGCGGGACGGGCCGACGACGGTCACCGTCCAGCCCGTGCAGGTCGCCTCGTCCAGCGCGTCGACCTGGAAGGCGACCACCGCCGCGCGGGTGCCGGGCACCAGCTGGCTGCACGACCGTGACGGGATGACCACCTGGTCCCGGTGCACGCAGAAGGGCACCGGCTGGATCGCCGGCAGGGCGTCGCGCGTGTAGCCGAGACGCCCGATGCGGACGGTCCGCAGCAGCGACCGGCAGTCGGGATCGTCGAGGTCCTCGATCACGTGGTCCTCGGCGGGGGTCGGCACGTCGGCCTCCAGTTCGTGCGGTGCACGGAGAAGAGCGGAGGTGGACGCCGCCGCTGTTTCGACGGGCCCGTGCTGACTCTCGGCGCACTGGGCGCCGGGGCGCAGGGACCTTCGTCCCGACCCGGACGGCCGGTCGTCCCGGGTGAGCCGGCCGGGACCGCGTCCGGGCGCCGGGGACTGCTCGAACGGACCCCGCGGGTGGATCCTGTCTCCCTCGCGGGAACGCGGCCGGAGACGCGGGCGGGAGGTGGCCGGCATGGACCCGACCGGAGCCGCCGCGGAGGGCCGCCGCGTCGTCGCGGGGGTGGACGGCTCCCCGGGCGCGCGCGCCGCGCTGGCCTGGGCGCTGACCGCCGCCGCGCGCACCGGGGCCCGCGTGGAGGTGCTCAGCGCCCTCCCGGTGGACCTCTCCTGGGCCGATCCGCAGCTGGGCACCCCCGGTCGGGTGGAGGCGCTGCGCACCGACACCGGCGACCGGGCGCGGGCGCTGGTCGACGAGCTGCGACCGCAGGTGGCCGGTGCGGCCGACGTGCCGGTGCGGATCGACGTGGTCACCGGATCGGCCGCCGCGCACCTGGTGCGGGAGTCGGAGGGCGCCGAGCTGCTCGTGGTCGGCAGCCGTGGCCGCGGCGCGGTCGCGAGCACGCTGCTGGGGTCGGTCGCGCTGCACTGCGCCGCGCACGCCAGCTGCCCGGTGGTCGTCGTCCACCCGGTGCCGGCACCGCCGCAGCCGCGCGTCGTGGTCGGCCTCGACGACAGCCCGGTCGCGCACCGCGCCCTGGCCCGCGCCGTCGAGGAGGCCGCGGCTCTGGGGGCGCGGGTCGAGGCGGTGGCGGCGTACCGGGCGCCGGACTACTGGAGCGACCTGTACGCGATCACCGCGCCGCCGGTGGGGCAGACCCGCGAGCAGGCGCTGGAACGGGCCCGCTGGATCGTGGCCGGCGTCCTCGACCCCCCGCCGCAGAGGCCCCAGGTGACCGTCGACGTCGAGGAGGGCGCCCCCGCCGACGTGCTGGTGCGGCGCGCCGACGGCGCCGCGCTGCTGGTGGTGGGCAGCCGCAGCCGCAGCCGGCTGGAGGGGATGGTGCTCGGCTCGGTCGCGCTGCACACCGTCGTCCACGCGCGCTGCCCGGTCATGGTCGTGCACCCGGAGGCGACCGCGCCGGCCACCGGTCCGGCCTGAGCGCGCCGTGCGCGCCTGGGTGGTGGCCCGGCCGGGCCCGGTCGACGAGGGCGAGGGACCGCTGGATCCGGTCGAGCGGGAGCCGCCGGTGCCGGGACCGGGCCAGGTGCTCGTCGACGTGGTCTGCTGCGGTGTCTGCCGGACCGACCTGCACGTGGCCGAGGGTGACCTGCCGCCGCACCGGCCGGCCGTCGTGCCGGGGCACGAGGTGGTCGGCCGGGTGGCCGCGCTCGGCGCGGGCGCCGGCCGGTTCGCCGTCGGGGAGCGGATCGGGGTGGCCTGGCTGGGCGGCACCGACGGCAGCTGCCGGTTCTGCCGCCGCGGCGACGAGAACCTCTGCCTCGCCCCCGTGTTCACCGGCTGGGACGTCGACGGCGGCTACGCCGACGCCTGCCTGGTCGACGAGCGGTTCGCCCACCGGCTGCCCGACGGCGTCGACGACGAGCACGCCGCGCCGCTGCTCTGCGCCGGGATCATCGGCTACCGGGCGCTGCGGCTGGCCGAGGTGCCGCCTGGTGGCCGGCTGGGCATCTACGGCTTCGGCGGCAGTGCCCACCTCACCGCGCAGGTGGCGCTCGCCCAGGGGCTGCGCGTGCACGTGCTGACCCGGGGCGAGGGGAACCGGGCGCTGGCGCGCCAGCTGGGCGCCGACTCGGTGGGCGACGCCGCCGACGCGCCCCCGGAGCCCCTGGACGGCGCGGTCCTCTTCGCCCCGGCCGGCGAGCTGGTGCCGGCCGCGCTGCGGGCGCTGGACCGCGGCGGCACCCTCGCCGTGGCCGGCATCTGGCTCTCCGACGTCCCGCGGCTGGTCTACGCCGACGAGCTGTTCGGCGAGCGCCGGCTGCGCAGCGTCACCGCCAACACCCGACGGGACGCCGAGGAGTTCCTGGCCCTCGCGGCGCGGCTCGGCGTCCGGGCCACCACCGTCGGCTACTCCCTCGACGAGGCCCCGCGGGCGCTGGCCGACCTCGCCCACGGCCGCTTCAGCGGCGCCGCCGTCCTGCGCACCGGCACCCCGAGCAGCAGGTTCAGCACCCCGGCGACCGCCGCGCCGATGGCCGCGCCACCCACCACGTCCAGCGGCGCGTGGGCGCCGAGGTAGACGCGG
Source organism: Geodermatophilus sp. CPCC 205761 (assembly GCF_051383655.1). Taxonomy (NCBI): domain Bacteria; kingdom Bacillati; phylum Actinomycetota; class Actinomycetes; order Geodermatophilales; family Geodermatophilaceae; genus Geodermatophilus; species Geodermatophilus sp. CPCC 205761. The sequence continues at coordinate 6,329 of NZ_JALPKQ010000080.1, read as the reverse complement.
GACACGCAGACCAGCGCGGCGACGACGACGAGCAGCGCCAGCCACCGCCGCCGCAGGTAGGGCGCGAGCAGGACGACGACCCCCGCCGCGACCACCGCGTGCCCGGAGGGGTAGGCCACGCCGGCCGACGGCACCTCGCGCAACACGGCGTCCGGGATGATCGAGCCCGGCCGCTGCCGCTGCACCAGTCCCTTGACCACCTCGCCGTGCACCAGGAGCTTGAGCGGCACGAGCAGCACCAGCCCGAGGGCCAGCCGCCAGCGCCGCAGCGCCAGGGCCGGGAGCGCGACGATCAGCGGCAGCCCGATGACCCCGAGCAGCTGCACCGCCCAGAGCGGCCCCTCCCAGGCGCCCGGCCGGCCGTTGACGAACGTGAACACCGCCCGCTCCGCCGGCCCGACCTCCCCGGAGGCGACCGCCCACGAGCACAGCGCCGCGACACCCGCCCCGACCAGCGCCGTCGCGCCGTCGGCCACCCGGCGCCGGTACCGGCTCACCGCGCCGCTCCCACCGGCTCGGCCACGTGGGCCCGCCCGACGCCGCGCCGCCAGAGCAGCCACGTGACCGCGCCGACCGGGATCGGGAGGAACCAGGTCAGGAAGCGGAACAGCAGCACCGCGCCGGCCGCGGCCGTCGCCTCGACCCCGACGGCGGTGAGGCCGGCGACGTAGCTCAGCTCGGCGACGCCGAGCGCCCCCGGCGTGATCGGCACGATCGTCACCAGCCGGGTGATCGAGAACGCCGCGAGGACGACGATCCACGACGCGTCGGCGCCCTCGCCCCCGATGCCGCGCAGGCAGACGAGCAGCACGAGGAACAGCGCGGCGTGGCTGGCGACCGCCGCGGCGCTCAGCTGCGGCCAGCGCGCCCGGATGAGGTCGCGGGAGTCGGTGCGGAAGCGTTCCGTGCGCTCCACCCACCCCGACGGCGCCGGGCGGCGGACCACCCGCAGCACCCGGCCGGCCAGCCGCTCCGCCCCCGCGGCCACGGCCGCCGCGGCCGGGCCGTGGGTGACCACGACGACCAGCACGCCGGCACCGGCGAGCAGCACCCCGCTGCCGAGCAGGGCGGCCAGCCCGAAGCCGACGTCGACGTCCCCGACCAGTGCCAGCCCGGCCAGCGCCAGGGCGGGCATCGCCAGCTTGACCAGGTTGTTCCACACGCCGGTCAGCGCCACCGCCCGCGCGATCCCGCCCGCCGGGAAGCCGAACGAGTGGTACATCGCCGCGTTGGTGCCGACGCCGAAGGCGAACCCGACCGGCACCGTGTTGGAGATCGCCGTCGAGGCCTGGTCGGACATGACGGCACGGCCCAGGGTCAGCCCGGGCAGCGCCGCCATCCAGAGCGGGGCGTAGGAGAACAGGTTGACCAGCGCCACGACGGCGATCAGCGCGACCTCCCCGCCGGTGAGCCGCCGGACGAGGTCCCACGCCGAGGCGTAGTCGGCGATCCGCGGCAGCACGCCGGCGAAGATCGCCACGATCACGGCCAAGGTCAGGGTCGCCCGCGCCGCGCGGCCGGTGAGCGCCCGCCGGAGGGCGGTGCGCGGACGCCGCTCCGCCCGGGTCGTGGTCACACGCCGAAGCGGTGCTCGAGGCGGGCGGTCAGCAGCCAGCCGAGCACCGCCGGGATCCAGGACACGAGGACGCGGAAGACCAGCGCCGCCGCGCAGGCGCTGGCCAGCGGGGCGCCGAGCGCGGTGAGCGCCAGCAGCAGGGTGACCTCCGCGCAGCCGGGAGCCCCGGTCACCGGCAGCACCGACCACAGCAGGTGCAGCGCCGCGTACACGCTCGCGGTGGCCAGCAACGGCACCGAGCCGCCGGCCGCGTGCATCGCCGCGGCCAGGACCGCCCCCTCGAGCACCACCCCGACCGTCGACCAGCCGAACTGCGCCCCCCACCGCCACGGCACCTCGGCGGGCACCCGGGTGATCGTGGCCAGCAGCGACGGCAGCCGCCGCCGGCCGCCCGGCGCGGTGTCGTGCCGGCGGGCCAGCCACTGACCGGTCAGCACCAGCGCCCACGCGGCCAGGCCGAGCGCGACGGCCGGCACGAGCGCCTCCGGGGCCTGCCAGTCGCCCAGCCGGTCCTCCACGACCGCCATCACGAGCATCCCGGAGGCCACCAGGATCGCCGCGACGACGCCGCTGACCACGAACCGGTCGGTCGAGCGGCGCGCGTCCGCCGGCAGGACGCCGGCGCGCTCGAGGAACCGGGCCGCCGACCGGCGCCACCCCTCGCTGCCGTGCAGCAGCGAGGCCGACTCCGCGACCAGCGAGGCGGCGTAGGTCCGCCCGAGCGCGATCCGCCGCTCCACGGTGAACAGGGCCGCCGCGGCGTTCGCGGCGCGGGCCAGGACGGCGAGGGCGAGGGCTGCCCCCAGCCAGCGCCAGCCGCCGTCCTCCACGACGTCGAAGAACTCGGTCGCCCCGGCCAGCAGCGGCACCCCGACGAGGACCAGCGCCGACCCCGCGGCCACGGCCAGCCGGGCGGCGAGCCCGGGCGGGCCGAACTCGGGCCGGTCGGGGTCGGGCAGGCCCAGCCGGCCGCGCAGCGCCCCCCGCAGCGCGTCGAGGCGGGCATGGTCGGTGCGCACCGCCGCGCGGGTCGCCGAGGTCAGGCTCATCGGCGTCAGCCCGGGCAGGGCCTCGGCGACGGCGTCCGGCCCGAGCGTGTCGATCGCGCAGTCGACGACCAGCCCGGGGTCGGTGCGCAGCGCGAGGGAGGCGAGCAACTCGGCGACGTCCCCGGACAGCGCGTCGTCGGAGGCACCGGTCAGGGCGTTGCCGAAGTCGACCACCCACGGCCGGCCGTCGCCGTCCACCAGCACGCTGGAGGCGACGAGGTCGTGGTGGGCGACCCGGGCCGCCCGGAGCAGCGCGACCTGCCGCCAGACCGCCGTGAGCAGCTCGCGGGTCAGCTCCTCGGCCGGCAGGTCGTCCAGGCCCCGCGCGGTCAGGTACTCCTGGACGACGATCGCGCCGCGGTCCTTGCCGCGGGCGAGCAGGACGCGGGGCACGTGCACCCCGCGCTCGCGGGCGATCATCGCCGCGACCGCCTCGTGCTCGGCCTGCTGACCCAGCGGGGCCACGGCGTCGGCGTCCTTCACGTCCCGGACGGCCAGCAGCCGCCACAGCCGGTACAGCCAGTCGCGCTCCCGGCGGTCGGGCTCCAGCCACTTCACGTACAGCCGGCGGCCCTGCTCATCGACGGCCTCGAAGGGGATCGAGCTCCGCGCCTGGACGGCGGCCGGCCGCACGTCGCGCACCGGCAGCCCGTAGTGCTCCAGCCAGCGGGCGACGCGGTCGGGCGGCACCTCCAGGCGCGGGACGCCGAACGCCCAGTGCACCAGCGAGCCGATCGCCCAGCCGACGGCCAGGCCGCCGACGATGTCCAGCGGCAGGTGCGCCCCGACGTAGATGCGGGCCAGGGCCACCGTCCACGCCAGCGCCCAGGCGGTGCGGCGGGCCCGCCGCGACAGGTACGGGACGACGGCGGTGGCCAGCGCCGCGGCGACCGCCGAGTGCCCGGAGATGAAGCCGAGGCCCCCGACCGGACCCTCGGGGAAGTTGGCGTCGAGGGCGAACCCGCCCGGCCGCTCGCGCTGCACGACCTGCTTCACCTCGTCGGCGGCGAGGTAGGCCAGGACGCCGGAGACGAGCATGTCCCGCGCCATCCGCAGCCGGCCGGTCAGGGCGGCGACCGCGGCGACCACCGGGACCGCGAGCACGTTGCCCAGCTGCATGACCACCCAGACGACCGGGAAGACCTCCGCCGGCAGGTCGTTGACGATCTGGAAGACGTTCTGCTCGAAGACCGGCAGACGGCCGCGCTGGGCGATCAGGAAGCCCAGCCCCAGCACGGCGAGGCCGAGGGCCACGCGCACGAGGTCCACGGGGTGCCGCTGCACCGGCGGGCGCGCACCGCGCGGCGGGCGGACACCCGGCACGGCGGGAGACACCACGCGCGAGGTCACACCGCCAGAGTGCACCCGTCGGGGCTCCCGGTCAGCAGCCGTGTGCAGGGCGACAGCAGGTCAGGGGACCCGACGGGTCCAGGTCGGCTCCACCGCGGCCCACTCCCGGGCCCACTCCCGGTCCCGGTGCCGGCCGAGCAGCCAGCACAGCGCGACGTGCAGCAGGCCGGCGGTCGCGAGGAGACCGGTCCAGCCCACCACGGTGAGGACGACCACGCTCTGCGCCGCCTCGCGGCCGGTCAGCGGGGGATCGACCGGCCGGCCGTCGGCGGTCACCCAGATGTCGACGACCTGCCCCGCGCGCGTGCCCGCGGGCGCGGGTACCTCGTCGTCCAGGACCTGCCCGTCGGGCGCCGTCCACCACGCCGGCACCAGGGAGCGGCCGCCGAGGGCGGCGTCGGGGCGGGTGGCTGCGTCGGCGGTCGCCACCGCCTGGACCTGGGTGCGCTGCTCCGCCTCCTGGGCCGCCGTCGCCGCCAGGTCGGCGTGCAGGACGGTGCCGGCGGTGAGCGCCAGGGGCACCGAGAGCAGCGCGACGAGGAGCAGCAGCACGCGGGCGGCGCACTCGAGCCGGTCGCAGCCGCGCTTGAGCGGTCCGTGGCCCAGCGTGAACCGCCGGATGCCCCGGTGCGGGGTTCTCGGCGCGTCGGCCACGTTCGCTCCTCTCCCCGGTCCGGCACCTCCGCCCAGCCTGACCGGGTCCCGGTTCCGTGGGCAGGGCCGCAGGTCCCGGACCGCGGTCGAGCGAGCCGCCCGGGCGCCCGCGGGCAGGGGGGCGAAGGTCCCGCCGGGCGGTGCCGTAGGGCTGCGTCACCGGGTGGACGGCGGCGGGAGGGTCGCCGGCATGACCGATCAGCAGACCCCGTATCCGGTGCGGGTCGACGCGGTCGTCGACGCGCCGCTGTCCCGCTGGCTGTGGTTGGTGAAGTGGCTGCTGCTCCTGCCGCACCTCGTCGTCCTGGCGTTCCTGTGGATCGGCTTCGTCGTCGCCACGGTCATCGCGTGGTTCGCCATCCTGATCACCGGCCGGTACCCCCGGGCGCTGTTCGACTACGACGTGGGCGTCCTGCGGTGGAGCTGGCGGGTGCACTACTACGGCTACGGCGCCCTCGGCACCGACCGCTATCCGCCGTTCACCCTCGCCGACGTGCCGGACTACCCGGCGCACCTCGAGGTCCCGTACCCCGAGCGGCTCTCCCGCGGGCTGGTGCTGGTCAAGTCCTGGCTCCTGGCGCTGCCGCACTGGCTGGTGGTGGCCCTCTTCGTCGGCGGCGGCATCTGGATCGGCGCCTCGGCGGCGGACGACGGGGCCTGGGACAGCGGCTGGGGCCTCGGCGGGCTGGTCGGGATCCTCGTGCTGGTCGCCGGCGTCGTGCTGCTGTTCACCGGGCGCTATCCGCAGTCCGTCTACGACTTCGTCCTCGGCATGGACCGCTGGGTGCTGCGGGTCGCCGCCTACGTCGCGCTGATGACCGACCGGTACCCGCCGTTCCGCTTCGACATGGGCGGCACGGACCCGGGCACGCAGCCCGCCGTCCCCACGGGCCCGGTGCCGGCCGGGGGACCGGCGGCCCTCCCCGCGACGTCGGCGCCCGCGCCGGCGCAGCGCTGGGGTGCCGGCCGGGTGACCGCCGTCGTGGCCGGCGCCATCCTCCTGCTGCTCTCCACCGGCCTGCTGGCCGGCGGCATCGGCCTGGCCTGGGCGGACACCACCCAGCGCGAGGACGGCTACCTGTCGACGCCGACCGACGACCTCGCCACCTCCGGGTACGCCCTGGTCACCGGCTCGATCGACCTCGACGTCGGCGGTGACGAGTGGGTCATCGACGAGGTGCTCGGCGAGGCCCGCCTCGACGTCACCCCGGCCGACCCGTCGGTCGAGCTGTTCCTCGGGGTGGCCCGCACCGCCGACGCCGACGGCTACCTGGACGGCGTGGGGTACCGCGCGGTCGACGACCTCGGCGCCGACGGCGGCCTCGACGAGGGCCGCGACATCCCGGGCGGCGCACCGGCCGGCGCCCCCGGCGACCAGGACATCTGGGTCGCCCAGGCACAGGGCTCCGGCACGCAGACCCTCGACTGGACGCCGGCCGACGGCGACTGGACCGTCGTGGTCATGCGGGCCGACGGCTCGGCCGGGGTGGACGTCGACGCGCGCGCCGGCGTCACCGCGCCCTTCCTGCCGTGGCTGTGGGGCGGCCTGCTCGTCACCGGCGGCGTGCTGTTCGTGGTCGGGGCGCTGCTCGTCGGGCTGGCGGCGCACCGCGCGGCGTCGTCCGCCCCGCCCGGACCGGTGCCGGCCTGGCCGGCTCCGCAGCCCGGTCCGACGGCCGGCCCGCCCGCCGCGCCGCCCT